>JAFUCG010000163.1 GCA_017459795.1 Erysipelotrichaceae bacterium
GTGAATGACACCGCTTGAGAAGGCATCACCGCCACCGATTCTGTCATAAATGCTGAATCTTAACGGTCCTTCCTTGAAGCAAATGCCATCTTTTCTGATGCAGTAGCTTGAAAGTGAATTGTCTGTTGCGGTATGAACGATTCTGTCAGTACCGAATACATAGTTGACCTTGGTCTGTGCCATTAACTTCTTGGCAACATCAAGTCTCTTTTCTTCCATTGTATCCAGGTTAGGATCAACTTCGATGTCTAACATGGTGTTAATGTCGAAGAAGTTGGCAAACAGTACGTCAACATACTGAATTACTTTCTTGAAATGAGGTTTGGCTTCTTCAATTGTCCATAACTTTGAACGGTAATTGAAGTCAAACGATACCTTTACGCCATACTTCTCACAGGCTTCCAGACACTTGTAGGCTACTTTTCTGACTCTTTCATGTAAAGCCAGTGTAATGCCTGAAATGTGGAACCATTCAGCATTCTTGAAGATCTCATCATAATCGAGATCATCAACACCGATTCTGGTAATGGCACTGTGAGCTCTGTTATATAGTACCTTACTTGGTCTGCCGCCAAAACCTGTTTCAACAAAGTACATGCCCAGGTTAGATGATCCTCTTAGCATATAATCTGTATTAACAGCATGCCTCTTCAGATGCATGATAGCAGATAATCCCAACTGATTATCAGGCACTCTGCTGATGAAGTATGTTTCGTGACCCAAGTGTGATAAGGAAACAAGTACGTTTGCCTCAGCACCACCATAGTTTGCGATGAAACTCTTGGCCTCACTGATAGTTGTATAATCAGGAGGTGTAAGTCTGAGCATTATTTCGCCGAATGCTACTACTTTATCTTTCATTTTTCTTCTCCCTGAAGGATTTTAGAATCAGATCCTTCAACTTAATAAGCAACATGTCAAATGCGGTATAGACTACTCCAAACAGCAGCGGCTCAACCCCGAAACCGAAGAAGCGATATACACCAATAGTCAGAACAAGCAGAACAAATGCATAGATTATGTTAGCCACGAATGTCCAGTACTTGGAAGATGGAAACATCATGTAAGGATAGAATTCCTTATCATCGCCACTGAAGAATCTTAACACATTGTTAGTCAGAATATCAATAACCAAACCCAAGCCCAGACCAAGTATGACCATCTGATCCAGCCAGCTGCCTATGTAAGCAGCAAGTCCCCAATAAAAGAAAAAACAAGACGCGCCAGCAAACCAGAATTTAATAAATACAGCCTTTACCCAGGTTGGTAATAAACCAATCAGAGAACTCTTATATCTATTTAACTCCTCATCAGATACCTTTCTGGCAGTACCTTTAGTAGCGCCAGCCAGTCTTTCAACTGCATCGGTATTTAACTTGTAATAATTCTTCTCGCTTTCTGAGACGGTATTGTTTTTCTTTCTTGCCATAAATTTCCTATAATGTGATGCAAGTCACAGATAACTGTGACTTATGCATCGCTAATTTTCATCTGTTAATTCAATCTTAACATCCTTGTTTTCGCTCAGCTTAACAGATGTATCAATCTTGTTAAGCATCTTACCGATAACAGGAATAAGAGCGATTAAGACAACAGAGATGATAACCAGCACGATATGTACTGTCAACATGCTCTGAGCCTGTGGGATGAACATTCTTGCAGCTGTAACCTCAATTGTCTTAAGGCCTTCAGCAATACGTGTCAGATACATAAGATCTGCACCAATGATGCATCCTTCCAGTAAGTAAAGCAGTATTACCATTGGCAGGATTGGCTTCTGTCTCTTCGGGAAAGCATTCAGGAAGGCGACAAATGCCAGAATTGAGAACAGCATGATGATGAATTCACACAGTCCCATTAAAGGTCTGTTAACAACAGCTGTTGTATTAGATATTTTTGTAAGATTGAAAGAATAAACCACAAATGCAACTAACATCATGAACAATGCAATGTTATGAGGTCTTTTCTTCAGTGAAACAATAAACTTACGTTTTCTTTCAGCAAAACCCTTATTTTCTTCACTCTTCATTTCATTGTTCCTCCTATATTAATGCGTCAGTTGTATCAGCATCGAACAGGTGAATCTTTTCTTCATCAAATGAAACGTTAACCTTTTCACCGATTTCGAAGTTCTGCCAATGTCTGAACTTAGCACATGATGTCTTACCGAATAACTTACCATGAGTTAAGGTGAAGTGACCGGTATTTTCATTTAATGTAACATCAATTACGAAGTCACCACCAAGCTTGATATCTTCCGGTCTGATGCCTAATACAAACTTATCCTTACCTGAATCCTTAATTCCCTTAACGATTCTTTCTGGTAAGTCAGCTTCAATGCCTTCAACATAGTACTTGCCATCCTTAACTTCAAGATTGAAGAGGTTCATTGGTGGTAAGCCGATGAATGAAGCTACGAATAAGTTCTTTGGATGATCATACAGTTCAAGAGGTGTACCAATCTGCTGAACATGACCCATTGACATACAGCAGATTCTGTCAGCCAATGTTAAGGCTTCAGTCTGGTCGTGTGTTACATAGATCATTGTTGTTCCAAGTCTCTTGTGTAACAGTTTGATTTCTCTTCTTGTTGATCCTCTTAACTTAGCATCCAGGTTTGAAAGTGGTTCGTCGAACAGGAATACCTTAGGGTTTCTAACGATAGCACGGCCCATGGCAACACGCTGTCTCTGACCACCTGATAACTGGTTAGGCTTCTTGTTTAACTGAGCTGTTAATCCTAAGATTTCAGCAGCAGCCATTACTTTTTCATGGATGACATACTTGTCTTCCTTTGCCAGCATTAATGAGAATGCCATGTTTTCGTAAATTGTCATATGACCGTACAGAGCATAGTTCTGGAATACCATTGCGATGTCTCTGTCCTTTGCAGGTAATCTTGATTCCTAATTTTAATCTCATAAGCACCCCATTGTCTTTAGTACATATATTATTATCAGTAAGCTGATAATTGAAAACATCGTTGTATAAATTACTATTTCATTTGCCAGGTCTTCATCCCCGCCTAATTCAGCTGCCATTACAGCACTGCTGACGGCCGTAGGAGAAGCAAAAACGCTTATCATGACCGCAAAGTCGACTGCGTTAAATAAGCCAGTCAGATAAGCCACTAACATTACCACACCAGGGAATACCAGATTCTTTACTGCCACTACGCTCATTAACTTCTTCATGTTTGAAACGCTGTGTGAGAAGTCCAGGCCTGCCCCTACCAGTAATAAGGCAAAAGGAGTGGACATCTGAGCTAAATAACCGACGACCTTATAAACAAAGCCCAGGTTATTCTTGATAAAGAAAGCTGATTGCGGCACAGCCATCCTGAACAGTAAGACCGCAATGCCCAATACTATTGAAATGATGATCGGGTTCTTGCGCAGGTTATTAATTGTCCTTGAAAATACCTTGCCGTTTTCCTTTGTGTCACCGTATAAGGTTAATGCCGTTACGGCTAAAATATTAAACATCGGAATGACAAAGATTGAAAGGATCGATATCTCATTACTGGTCTGACTTATTAATTCGCTGTCCGTAAACATCAGCGTTGAAAGAGGTATGCCGACATAGGCAAAGTTACTTCTGACAACACCCTGAATGATGACCCCGATCTGATTACGCTTATCAGATACAGCTTTGGCAAAGAAAACAGATAAAACAAATTCCGCAAGAATGACCAGTACCGTAAAAACGATCATCGCATATGGCACTTCATCCAATACGGAATCATACAGATTTTTAAAAAGAGAACATGATAACAGCACGTAAAAGCAGAGTTTATTACCCCTTTTGACAAAATCACGGGTAAAAAAACCTGATTTCTTGAAGATATATCCCAAGGCCAGTAAAATGGCCATCGGTAAGACGATATTCGCCGCAAAAAGTATCTCACTCATATGCTGTCATCATGTTCATTGAATTATTATCTTAAGTCAGTCATGGCAACGTTGTCCATGTCATCGAAGTCCTGGTTTTCACCGCACATGCCCCAAATGAATGTATAGTTCTTGGTAGCACTGGCTGAATGAATTGACCATGATGGAGAAATGACAGCTTCTTCGTTTCTCATGACGATGTGTCTTGTTTCTGTTGGTTCACCCATTAAATGGAATACGACATCATCTTCGCCTAATTCAAAGTACAGATAAACCTCCATTCTTCTGTCATGTGTATGACATGGCATTGTATTCCAGACACTGCCTTCGCAAAGTGTTGTCATGCCCATAACCAACTGACATGATTCAACCTGACCAGGCAGGATGTAACGGCGTAAGAATCTGTGGTTACAGCCTTCAGCTGAACCTAATTCTCTGGTAAATACATCTTCAGGATGTACTACCTTTGTTGGATATTCCTTATGAGCCGGGCAGGAATTGAAATAGAACTTGGCAGGATCAGCATCATCAACTGATTCCAGCTTAATGTCCTTTGAGCCTCTGCCGATGTAGATGGCATCCTTGTAACGTAATTCATATACGTTACCGTCAACGATGACTCTTCCCAAGCCACCGATGTTGAAAATGCCCATTTCTCTTCTCTGTAAGAAGTATTCAGCTCTGAGCTCATCACCTGCTTCAATTGTCAGAGTCTTGCCAACTGGCTTTGCACCGCCGGTAATGATTCTGTCAATATGAGAGTATACGTATTTGATTTCGTTTTCCCTGAAAAGATCCTGAATCAGGAATTCTTCTCTTAAACGGTCTGTATCATAGTGTTTTGCGTCCTTTGGACTGCAGGCTGTTCTTAATTCCATGTTTTCCTCCTATAAGGTTACGCCCTTCTTAAAGATTGCCAGATCATGATATCCTTCTTCTTCGGATCTGACCTTCTTGCCTGAAGCAGTTTCCATTACCAGCTTATAGAGCTTTTCACCCATCTGCTGCAGGTCTGTATTTTCATCGTCAACAAGTTCACCGGCGTTGAAATCGATCCAGTTCTTCTTGCGGTTGTATAAGGTTGAATTTGATGAGATCTTGATGGTTGGTACCGGTGAAGCGAACGGTGTGCCTCTGCCGGTAGTAAACAGTATGATCTGAGCACCGGCTGCGGCCAAGGCAGTTGAAGCTACCAGATCGTTACCCGGTGCACTTAATAAGTTCAAGCCAGGTTTCTTTACTGTATCACCGTATTCAAGAACGTCAATTACGCGGCTTGCACCTGACTTCTGAACACAGCCATTTGACTTGTCTTCCAGAGTTGAGATGCCGCCCTTCTTATTACCCGGTGATGGGTTTTCATAAATGGTCTGATTATTGCTGCGGAAGTAATCCTTGAAGTTATTGATCAGGGCAACTGTCTTGTCAAATACTTCTTCATTGATTGCTCTGTTCATTAATAACTGTTCTGCGCCGAACATTTCAGGTACTTCGGTTAAGATCGTAGTCCCGCCTCTGGCAATCATGATGTCAGAGAAACGTCCTACTGTAGGATTGGCACTGATGCCGCTTAAGCCGTCAGAGCCGCCGCACTTCAAGCCGATTACCAGCTTGCTTGTTGGCAGTTTTTCTCTCTTGAAGCTCTTAACGTATTCGCTTAATTCTTCAAGGATCTGTAAACCGTATTCTACTTCAGCTTCATGTTCCTGACAGATCATGAACTTGATGTGCTTTTCATCATATTCACCAAGATGCTTCTTGATTTCGCCAATATTTGAGTTTTCGCAACCTAAGCCGACAACCAATACGCCGCCGGCATTTGGATGCTTGATCAGATCAGCCAGGATCTCTCTGGTGTTTTCCTGGTCATCGCCCATCTGTGAACAGCCGTATGGATGGTTGAAGGCAACGATTTCTTCCAAGCTTCCGCCGACAAACTTCTGAGCTTCCTGCTCCATTTTCTTGACTACTGAGTTAACACAGCCAACGGTTGGGATGATCCAGATTTCATTTCTGACACCGGCCTTGCCGTCTTCTCTGAGATAACCCTCAAAGTATTCTTCGCCAACCAGTTCATCAACATAGTCAACAGGAGTATAGGTATACTCGTTATTGTCGCCTAGTGATGTCTTAATGTTATGAGTATGAACATGTTCACCACGCTTGATGTCACTTGTGGCATAGCCAATCAGGTTATCGTACTTGATGATGGCTTCACCCTTCTTAATGTCACATAAGGCGATCTTGTGGCCTAATTCAATGTCTTCAATCAGCACTGTGCCGTCAGCCAGTTCAAAACCCTTGGCTAACGGTACCAATGCTACGGCAACATTGTCATGTTCGTGTATCTTAATGTATTGCTTCATTAAATCATCTCCATGGCCTTTTCAGCACCATAGTTTCTGATGTTTTCCAATCCTCTGGTTACTTCATCAACGAGTCCTTCAACTTCGGTCAGATCCTGGCCATGGAACTTAACGTTGCTTAAGTACTTTGTTACTAATTCCTTAGCTGGTAACTGGCTGTTGTCTCTGAAGAATTCCAATACGTCTGGATCGTCCATGATCTTGTATTCTTCACCATTTCTGTGGCCGATTAAGGCACCGTCTCTGATTTCTGTGCCGTTATAGAAGGCCAGTAATGCTGCGATTGAGAAGCTTAAGTTCTTTGGTAATTCATGGTTCTTTTCAACATAGCCTAATAATGAAGGCATGCATCTTGCTCTCCACTTGGAAACGCTGTTCAGAGAGATTGACAGTAAGGCATGCTTGATGAATGGGTTATTGAATCTGTCAACAACGGCATCAGCGAAGGCCTTTAACTCATCCTTAGGTAAGGTTAATGTAGGAATGATTTCTTCCTGAATGGTCTTGTTCATGAAGTCTCTTACTAACTTGTCATCCATTGATTCCTTGACATAGTCATGTCCGATCAGATAACTTGCCAGTACGAATGAAGTATGAGCCCCGTTCAGGATTCTTACCTTTCTCTGCTTATATGGCTTCTGGTTGTCAGTGAAGATGATGTCCATCTTTTCCTTGCCTTCAAGAGCCTTGTCCAGTGGTAATTCCTTACTGATGTCTACAGGTGATTCAATTACCCATAAGGCAAATGGTTCAGCTGTATCAAGTAAGTCATCGTTATAACCTAACTGAGCACAGATCTCATCCTTTTCATCTCTTGGATAACCAGGAACGATTCTGTCTACTAATGTGCTGGTGAATACGCAGGCTTCATCAACCCAGTTTCTGAAGTCTTCCGGCAGATTCCATAAATTGATGTAGTCATGAACGTACTTGCATAATACAATGCCGTTATCATCAATTAATTCTACCGGTAACATGATCAAACCCTTGCTTCTGTCGCCGTTGAAAGCCTGATATCTTTCATACAGGAACTGAGTCAGCTTAGCTGGATATGTTACGTGAAGCTTTTCTTCAAACTTGTCTTCAGCGTTGAAGACGATGCCTGCTTCAGTTGTGTTAGAAACAAAGAATCTTAACTGTTCTTCATGAGCTAAGGCAAAGTATTCTTCCTGTTCATAGTGAACGGTCAAGGCCTTGGCAACTGAAGTGATGACTCTTGTTTCAACGTACTTTTCACCGTTGATGTTACCTCTTAACTGTAATGTATACTGGCAGTCCTGGTGTTTGAATCTGTCAACGTTGCTGTTTGGCAATGATTCAACAATGGCGATACTGCCGTCAAATAAACCCTTTTCGTTTGCCAGATCAAAGAAGTAATCTACGAAGGCACGTAAAAAGTTACCACCGCCGTACTGAACTACTTTAATTGGTCTTTTCTTAGCGTGTGTCATTTCTGCATTAATATTATTCTTATATCTTACTCTCCTACGTTTTTATTATATCTTAATTACCTTTTTTGTCCATTATAATGTAGAATAACCTTATCGATAAAAAAGGAGGATGTCTGTGCCTTACAGACAGTTAAAAATATGACCACTTATCAGAAAAACATCAACATCGCCTACATCGGCGGCGGCTCCAGAGGCTGGGCCTGGACCTTCATGACTGACCTGGCTCTTGAACCATCATTAAAGGGAACCGTAAAGCTTTATGACATTGATCATGAAGCATCAAGGAAGAATGAAAAGATCGGTAACGATTTAAGAAACGATGAAAGATGTCTTTCCGATTTCAACTATGTTTCAGTAGACAGCTTAAAGGAAGCTCTGACAGGTACAGACTTCATCGTAATTTCCATCTTACCGGGAACATTTGATGAAATGGAAGTAGACGTCCATGCCCCAGAGAAATACGGCATTTACCAGTCAGTTGGTGATACTGCCGGCCCTGGCGGCTACATCAGAGCCTTAAGAACCATCCCAATGTTTGTGGAAATAGCTGAAGCCATCAAAGAGTATTCACCAAACGCCTGGGTAATCAACTATACTAACCCGATGTCATTATGCGTTAAGACGTTATATGAAACATTCCCACAGATCAAGGCCTTTGGCTGTTGCCATGAGGTTTTCAATACTCAGGAAGTACTGGCATCAATCATTTCCAATGAGCTTAACATTCCCGGCATAAAGAGAACAGATCTATACACAAACGTAATCGGCATTAACCACTTTACCTGGTTTACCAGTGCCTCTTACCGTGACATCGACATTTTCCCGATCTACCGCAAATACGTTGACGAGCACTTTGAGGAAGGTTACGAATTCACCAGCGACAACTGGATGAACACCTACTTCTCATGTGCCCATAGAGTAAAATTCGATTTATTCAGAAAGCATGGAAACATTGCGGCAGCCGGCGACCGTCATCTGGCAGAATTCATGCCTGGCGATTCTTATTTAAAGAATCCGGAAACTGTAGAAAGCTGGAAGTTCACCCTGACACCGGTATCTTACCGTAAGGATGACTTACAGAAGAGACTTGCCAGAAGCAACAGATTATTTAATGGCGAGGAGCACATTGACTTAAAGTCAACCGGTGAGGAAGGCGTTCAGCTGATCAAAGCCTTATGTGGCCTGGCTAACCGCGTTTCCAACGTTAACCTGCCTAACTATGCCTTACAGATTCCTAACTTGCCAAAGGATGCCGTTGTTGAAACAAATGCCCTGTTCTGCTTCGATAACGTAACCCCGGTATTCGCTGGCGAAATGCCTGAAGACATTAAGCAGCTGACAATGCCGCACATTGAAAATCATACCCGCATTTACAAGGCAGCTATCACTAAGGACAGAAGCCTGGTATATGAAGCCTTTGAAAATGATCCTAACATCAACGGACGCATGAATAAGGAAGAAATCAGAAGTCTGGTTGATGAAATGATCGCAGGAACCAGTAAATATTGCGACCTTTAGGATTAAACTAAGCTAATGTAAACTGACGTGTTACATTATGCACAGGAGAATTTCTTGTGAGACAATCACCCTCAAAAGTAAAATATGATTGTCAGAAGAAAGGAGTTCACACACATGAATGAACTGGGAAATAAGATTGCTAAGAAAAGAAAGGATCTGGGAATAACTCAGTCTGAATTCGCCGATCAGCTGGCTGTTACCAGACAGACTGTCAGCCGCTGGGAAGCCGGTACAGTATTGCCGGACATTGATAAGATTCCGGATATCGCTGCCATTTTAAAGGTCAGCTGTGATTACTTATTAAAAGATGAGGTATATGATGATGAGCCCCTCGTCAACAAGACCGTAAGCCGCTTATTAAAAGAATCAAGAGGCAAAACGGTAAGACTGTCATTCTTTGAAGATGAAGCCGACATCGATCTTTTCAATACCGACTGTAAGATCGTTGACTTCTCCGGTAACTGGATGAAGGTAGAAGCTGATACAAAGAAAGGCCGAATTGAAAAGCTGATTCCGATATCTTCAGTTCTTTCCTTACAGATAAAGGAGGAAAAGTAAATGGAGGTATTAGGATTCATATTTGGCATATTTGGCTTAATGGCCTATCTGGAATCAAGCTCATTAAAGAAAAGAGTTGATGAGCTGGAAAGAGAACTGACAAAGATCAAGGGAACCTCATTCCACGAAGACCGTACTACCTTAGTACAGGCAGTTAACAGCTATGTCGGCAAGAAGGTCAACATTGAAATGAAGGAAGATCATGGCGACATGGACATCATCAATTACGGTAATTCCAAATACGGTTCAATAACCGTCCTTGACAGTGATGATGAATGGTTATTGATTCACATCGAAAGCCCTAAGGAAACCATGGACAAGCTCATCCGTCTTGAATCAATTGAAAGAATCAGTTTAATAGTTAAATAAACAAAACAAAGCCCTCATTTGAGGGCTTTCAGATTGTTGACAAAGTCGAATTTTATGGACGATCTGGTTCATAAAGATCGGCTTTTTCATTATGGATTACAGATCCCTCAATATTTGTTGCTCAGAATCGCAGTATTACCGGTATGTTTAAAGAAACAGACGGATATAA
>JAFUCG010000164.1 GCA_017459795.1 Erysipelotrichaceae bacterium
GACAGAGTAAAGCTGGGGGATTTTTTTGTGCCATTTAAATCTCTGTTTTTATATATAACTTGTTTTGCCATTTTTGTTTCCCTTATATACATGCAGTTCAATCATATTTGATATTTTGTAACTGCTCAGAACCACTATTAAATTAAAACTTTCTCAGTTTCGCCTTTGAAAGCAAGAGCCAATGCTTCGAATGCATTTATGCCATGCTTCTTGGCGGTGCTGAGATAGGATGTAATCTTGAGGTAGGTCTGAGCTCCTGCCTTTGTACGAAAACATCCTGAAACCTTTGCTTTAGTCTTTACATTGCGTAAGTCTCTCTCCGCCTGATTGTTATCAAATGGAACCAGGAAATTATGTATAAACAGACACACCGAATCCTTAAGCTTAATCAGCCTGTCTATTAAGGCTCTTTCTTTGCCTTTCTTCTTTTTACCTCGTTTTTTAGGCTCTATCTTATCCGGAGGTGGACATTCCATATTGGCATAAGCCATAATTTCGTCATACTCATACTCAAGAGCTTTTATTAGATCCTCTCTTAACTCTGTTTTACCTTCTTCTATAGCCTGTTCTTTTGCGGTTTTCATAGTTATAAGAAGAGTCTTGAGTCTTTCGGCCCATATATGAGTTGGATTATTCTCAATGTTGGCTATAAGTTCTCTTAACAGATGAGCACAGCAGACTGCATGAAGTATATCTTTGAATTTCCAGTAGGCGCCCCAGCAGTCATGGACTGCGGTACCACCGATATTCTGAATTACACCATTATCTTCTATGCCTTCCTGTCCTCGTTTCTTATTAACGGTAAGATAGGTGTATTTAGCATTGGATGAGTTATGTACCCACTGTGTAGAGCCTTCTACTCTGACACCGGTTTCATCAAAGTTAACAACAGAAGAGCCAATCAGCAGTTCTTTGATTTTCTCTACTATTGGTGTAACCTTTTGTCCGCATTTTTCTACCATTGAACAGATAGTGCCTTCAGACAGAGTTACATTAAACATACCGTCAATGATAGTCTGAATTCTGTCTGTACTTACTGCACCAAAGGTGCTGAGAAGACCAGCCATTGCAGTAAAGGTATCTCCATACTGAACATAGGCTTTAACCTCTTCAGGAAATTCTCCTTTAAGTTTGCTTTCGCCACATGGACAGGCTACCGCTTTCATGCTCTGATGCTCGATTACCTTTGTGGTTACAACTGCGTCAACAATAAATCTCTTTTCCCCGCACTCAAATACCTTTCCGTTTGCAACGCATAAGGCAAAATGTGGGCAGGTCATACATTTATCTGGATGGTGTTTCTTTACCTCATCAGGCTCATGTGGCACTTTCATGTTCGCTCCACTGTGACCATTCTGTCCACCAGGCTTTCTGCCTGTTGGCTTTCTCAGACTTCTTGCCTTATTTGGCTTCTTATAACCGTCACTTGAGGGTGGTTTTGAACTGTTATGGGAATCCATATTCAACTGTCTGCGCAGCTCTTTTATGTTTTCCTGCAAATCAGTTATCGTTGCTGTAAGTCTTTCATTCTGAGCTAGAATACCTGTGCTCATTTCCAGAATTACATTTATCAGAACTGACTGTGATTCAATTAAAGGCGACAGTTCGTCTGAAGCTTTGTTCTTAAGCTCCAATGTTATTTTGTCTACCTGCTTTTTCAGTTCCTTTAAATCCACAGCAAATCCCTGATTGTTACTATTACTGATGTAATTATAACATCCTGAATTTCAGCACTTTTCGTCATAGAAATCAGAGGTACACTATGTGCTTCAAAACGATCGAGAAGGATCTGAGCAGATCGCTACAGATCGATTAGCAGTCAAAATTACAAAACAAAGCACTTCAAAACAACATCGCTGTATTCGCGTTATATGAGCAATATGGGCTATTCCTGGTAAATGCAAAGAAAAAAGCATTTTGATTAGGAATGTGAGACAATTCACAATGTAAATTCTAAAAGAACAATCTGACTGTAAAAGTCAGTCAAAATACTCAAAACTATTTTTCGGTATTCGACCGTTCTGAGTAGTTACAAAAGGTTTTGGAATTTGTAGAAGATTGTTGTATATGATCTATGGTGTTTCTCGTGTTATCTAGTTGATTTTTCAAGAAATATTATAACA
>JAFUCG010000165.1 GCA_017459795.1 Erysipelotrichaceae bacterium
CACTTCTGTCATTTCTCTTGGCAATGATGTCATCCTGTAAATACTGTCTGTTTCTGGCCATGAACTGTGACAGTCTTGAAGAAACGCTGCTCTGTAACTGCTTGATCTGATTACGCAGACTCTTTAATTCAACCGAAGCGTTATCAACTACTTCATTACTTCTGGAAATGCAGGAAGTAATGTGAGTAGCGGTAAGTTCCATCGCTTCCAAAGTATCAACGAGTTCCATGATCTCGTTTTTGTCACATTCGCAGTTCTTGCAATAGTTCTTGATTTCTCTTATTGCGTAACTCTGGTCAGCTACTTTCAAAAGGTCCGCACACGTCAAAGTGGCATCCTTGATTGCCAGGGATACCGCGTTGCTTATGTCGTAGACTCCGCCAAAAGGCATGGAGCCATATTTTATTGTCATCTGCAGAGCCTGCTTGAGTCTTTCCAGATTTAACTTTACCGCCAGCTTACTGAAAAGCGGTTCAGTGTTTTCGATAATCTGATGGCCAAGCGAGAAACTGCAGTAACTGCTAATTTGCTGCTTTATTTCCTTAAATTGTAAGCCATCGTAATTTTGTTTCATCTTAATTTCCTAAATAATTGTTTATTACGTTTACATCAATGCCATAGCCGGTAAGGAATTCTCTGATGGTTTCACTTGAAACCTTGGCCTTGCTTAACCAGTCTATGATGCTCTTAATGTCTTCTTCGGTTAATGACAGTGGATCAGAAATCATCTTCTGAATAGCCACATTCTCACTCATTGAGTTATTAAGTATGGTACTTAAGGCTTCTGAAGCTCCCTGTACATACTTAAAGGCAGTATTTTCAATTACATCTTTTCCATTCTTTACCAATGCTCCATTTAATACCATGGTCAATACCATGAAGAAAATGAATGTTTCCAGCCCGCCTAAAACAGCGCCTAAGATACCGTTAACTTCCTTAACGATTGGAATTTCGGTAATGGCCTTGAATACCGGCTTAATAATGGCCAGTATGATGATGCAGACGATGAAGATCACTAAGAACCAGAGATAGTAATTAAGTCTGGTATAGACGATGTCTCCAACGTTTGTTTCAGAAAATGGCGCCAAAGCCTTTGGGTAAAGATTAATAATGCTGGCAATGCCGTCTGCCAGTATCCATGAAATGAAAACTGATGCTACTACTCCAAGTATTCTCAATATGCCCCATATGAGTCCCTGTTTGTATCCCATGATCAGAGATACAATTAACCATATGACCATGACTATATTAACCAAAGGAAATAAATTTTCCGAAATATACATTTCAATCCTCCTCAGATATCGACATTATAACATAACTTCCGCAAATTGCGAATTCTTGAGAATATGTGATAAGATGATGATATGAACAAGGTATATTTAGGTAATGATGAAATTATTAACAGGATAGTCAGCTCTTTTGATAAGGAGTTTTTTACTGAGCCGCCACAATATGCCAGTTACCGCATCAAATACGACAACTGTATCATTACCATTTATGAAAGTAAGAAGATAATGTTCCAGGGTGAAAACGCCGGCATTTATGCCGCAACCTTCTTCCCGGAAAAGGAAGTCGTCTTACCGCAATGCGGCAGTGATGAAGTAGGAACCGGTGACTATTTTGGTCCGGTATGCGTATGTGCCTGTTACATTGATGAAAAAATCTACGATAGCATCAAGCAATACAACATCGTTGATTCCAAGCAATTAACCGATGCTTACATTAATAAGATTGCACCTGTCCTGATTGAAAAGGTACCACACAGCTTACTGATTCTTTCAAACAGAAAATATAACGAGGTCATCAAAACAAATAACCTTAACAAGATCAAGGCCCGCATGCATAACAAGTGTTATCTGAATCTGATCGATAAAGGTTTTAAGATGCCAGAATTAGTGGTAATAGATGATTTCTGCGGTGAGACAAAATACTATAACTACATCCGTTATGAGAAAAACATTGTCAGAAACATTACCTTTGAAACCAAGGCTGAAAACAAGTACATTGCGGTTGCCTGTGGCGCAATCATTTCCAGATATGCCTTCTTAGAGTCGATGAAGGCCATGAGCGAGCAGTATGGTGTAACCTTCCCTAAGGGCGCTGGCAAGCAGGTTACGGAATTTGCCCGTAACTTCATGAAAGATCATGATGAAAATGATTTGTTGAACGTTGCCAAGTACAATTTCAAGAATACGGAAGAGATTCTCTGACATGAAGGAAATATATGTAGGAACATACGAAGATGACGGCATTTACAAGATCAGCTGTGAAGCTGGTCATTTTACTGTGCCGGAAAGATTCTGCGACATTTCCGGCTGTAAGTATCTTTCCAGCATGGGTGACAAACTGATTGCCATTTATAAGGAAAATGACGAACTCTCAGGAGTGGCCGTAATAAATAAAGACGGTAAAGTAGAAACAAAGCTGGCATTTGAAATGATCACTTCCTGCTTCATTACTTACCATGATGGCAAGATCTACACCGCCAACTTCCATGAAGGAACCGTAAGTGTTATTGCTTATGAAAATAATGGATTGAAATTAGTAAAGAAATTATTCATTAAGGAAAAAGCCGGATGTCATCAGGTACTATTCCATGATGATCTGATTCTGATCAATGCCTTATTCATGGACAAGATCTACATTTATAATCAGAATTTTGATTTAATACAGACAATTGTTTTTCCTGATGGTACCGGTCCAAGACATGGCGTATTCTCAGCTGACAGAAAGTATCTCTATCAGGTTTCAGAGTTATCCAATGAAGTATTTGTCATCAGAACAGCTGATTGGCAGATACTGAATAAGATAAAGCTGACAGATGTTGAATCAGCCAGATCGGCTGCCATTCGTCTGGTAAATGATAAACTTTATGTTTCAGTAAGAGGAACTGACAAGGTTCATGTATTAGCGGTAAAAGATGAATCATTAACATTAATAGATTGCCTTGATTGCCATGGCAAGTCACCTCGTGACATGATCGTCATTGATGATGACATTATCTGTGCTAATCTGCAGTCAGATTGTGTGACTGTACTTAAAAATGATTCTTCATATTTAACATTCCAGATACCTAAAGCAGTATCACTGTACACTGATTAAAAAATGAATGGGTGCTTATTCAAACACCCATTTTCTTATGTCATCAAGCTGCTTCTGTAACTCTGGTCTGTCCAGATGTTCGTCACTCAAACTGCCTAATATTCTTTCCAGCTTTCTGGCCTTCTGACTGTAACATTCCAGGAAGACTTCTGATTTTTCCTTTAACAATACCGGCCCATATTGAATCTGTTCTTCAGAAAGTTTCTGAATTCCCTTTCTTACGACAAGTATCTCGTAATACTTATATTCCTTAATGATCGTCTCATTAATGATGGTGTATTCATTCTCATTAAGCCATTTACGCATCTTATCAACATCAGTATTTACCTGAATGATAATCTTATTTGCTTTGGCAAACTTATCTTCAGAAGCAGTCATGATGTCAATGACGGTATGATAGCCCATGCCTGCCATAACTATTACATCGGTAACTGTATCAATCTGTTTCAAGCCATCAGATAATACTGTTTCTATGTCATTAAAGCCAGCTTCCGTAAAATTCTTTCTACCCTGACTTAACGGTCCTTCCTTACTGTCACCACAGATTATTCTTGAAGTATTACCATTCTGTCTTAAGTAAATGGCCAGATAGCCATGATCACAGCCAACATCCGTTACACTTTCATTATCATTAATGAGATCTCCGATGGTTCTTAATCTCTTACTTATCATAGCGTTTCTCCATGAAGTCAGAGAGATTCTGACTGTTCTTAAGTTTTAACAGGTTACTGTTGATGATCTGCCTTACCCCTTCCTTGGTTAATGAAAAATGTTCGGCAATCTGCTGCAAGGTCAGTGAGACATTGTCATCCAAACCAAAACGCATCCTGATGATTTGAGCATCTCTTTCCGGGATCTGTTGAAGTGATTCTCTTAAGTAATCCTGCAAGATCTTGGTATCAATCTCTTCCATGAAGTCAGTTTCATCAGCGATGATGTCATATAAGCTTATTTCGCCATCATCATCCAATGGCTTATCCATGGAAATGGCATCAAAACTGTAGTTAAGTAATTCTTCTACTTCCTCTACACTTATTTCCATTTCCTTAGCAATCATTTCACTGGTAGGTTTTTCTTCCAGTTCCTGTTCCAGTTTCTTCTGTACTCTCTTTAGCTTCTGTAATGTTTCACCCAAGTTAGCCGGTAAGTAAATGACATGGTTTTGGGTTATGGCTCTGCTTATGGCCTGTCTGATCCAATACTGGGCGTAGTTGGCAAACCTTACACCCTTATTTGCGTCAAAGCGGTTAACGGCCTTTAATAAACCAATATTACCTTCCTGAATCAGGTCATTAATGGTTAACTGTGAGCCCTGATACTTACGGGCAATTGCCACTACCAATCTTAAGTTAGACTTGATCAGAGTTTCTCTGGCTATCTTATCACCATTTTTTATTTTCTCTGCCAGGGCTACTTCCTGTTCTCTGGTTAATAAAGGATACTTGGAAATATCAACATAATAGGCATTATCAATTGTCTCAGGAACGCTTTCATCAACCAGTTCAATAGTTAAGTCATTCTGGTTTATCCACACAATAAAATCACTGATCTGTTCATCAGTCAGCTTATATGTTTCTATTGTCAGATCAATGTCTGTATCTTCAATTGTTCCCTTTGATTTCTTTAACAGTAACAAGGCCTGTTTAGCAGCTGTAAGTTTATTCATATTAAACTAATTATCTAAAAAAAAAGCACTTTTGTGAAGTGCTTATTTTAAATTAGTAACATCGATCCTGGTTGGTGCGCTGTCGACTTCACCAATGTTGGCACTGCGTGAATTGTTCGTGAAGTTCAACAGATTTCCTAAAATGCTGGTCAGATCTAAGCCGCTTGAAGTATTGTTTGTGGTTGTGGTAGTGGTCTGACCGTTAGATACCTTTTCCTTTAAGGTTGTTAATGCCTTGTCTTCCTTGAATGAACCAACGAAATTACTGAAGACTGTAGCTGCACTCTGCAGGTTTTCTTCATCAGTGATCAGACCGAAGATATACTTACTGCCCCAGTTGATGTAGACACCGCTGTTGGTATTTGTCTGTGTACCACCGCCAATTAATGAAGTTAACAAGCCCATCATGTTATTGGCATTTGTCTGTTGGGCAGCACTGGTCAGATGGAATTCAAAGCCACCGACATCGGCACCAAGTAACATGTAATTGGTCTTTCTGTTAGCTGTGTACTTATACTGTAATAAGACAGATTCATTAACTAATGAAGCCAGTTCAAACTTTAACTGTGAATTGTTGAACTGCTTTGCCAGTTCATTGGCATCTGCCTGCCATGCCTTCTTGGCTGTGGCATCATTCTGACCATAGTAGCTTGGTAAGGTTCCCTTGCCTACCTGAGTCAGCTTGGCATTTACGAAATAGCCGGTTAAGGAATTAACGTATTCGTCAAAGGCTGTAAGTCTTCTCATTGGTGTATTGAAGTACTTATCCATTGCCCCATCCTTATGTACTTCATCCTGAGCAATGCCGTTTCTGACATCTAAGAAGTTTTCTCCGCTTCTGACAAACATGGTAACGGTATTATCAGTATTAGTTACCTGTGCGATTGAAACAAACGGTTCTTCCTTGCTCTGGAAAGTGTTCTGGATCTCAGCACCATATTTCCATCCTGTAGGAATGTTGGCTGTACCAATGGTAGTCTTAGTAGCCGTATCAACGAACTTAACTGCTACCATCTGTTTTCTGGCTGCTGATGTTGTACTGGTTGTAGTGTTGGTTGTTGTGTTATTGACAGTAGAAGCCGGCTTAACTGTAGAAGTCGTGGTTCCGGTTGCCTTTTTACTTGTTACTCTGGCAGCTGCTCCACATAAAGGACAGAATAAAGCATCTCTGGTACTGTCAAATTCAAACTCAGTATTACACTGACTGCATTTGTATACTCTTAAGCTCATATTATTTTCCCTCTTATTTCTTTCTTCTATTATAACATTATCCATGATAAAAAACACAACCGGTATTGGCCGATTGTGCTGTTATATAATGCTAAACTTTATCTACGAAATCCTTTAAACGCTTGCTCTTGGTTGGATGCTTTAACTTACGCAAGGCCTTGGCTTCGATCTGTCTGATTCTTTCACGGGTTACGTTGAATTCCTTGCCAACTTCTTCAAGGGTTCTGGTTCTGCCGTCGATCAGACCAAATCTTAACTGTAATACCTTTCTTTCACGGTCAGTTAATAACTGTAAGACGCTTTCAATTTCGTCCTTTAATAACTGTCTGGTTGCGTATTCATCCGGTGATAAGGCTTCCTTGTCTTCAATGAAGTCACCTAAGTGGCTGTCATCTTCTTCACCGATTGGTGTTTCCAAAGATACTGGATCAAGAGCAATCTTCTGAATCTCTCTGACTTTATCTGGTGATAAGGTGCCACCTAACTTTTCAGAGATTTCTTCAGCTGATGGTTCTCTGCCTAATTCCTGAACAAGCTGTCTCTGTACTCTGGTCAGCTTATTGATGGTTTCAACCATGTGAACAGGAATACGAATTGTTCTGGCCTGGTCAGCGATGGCTCTGGTAATGGCCTGTCTGATCCACCATGTTGCATAAGTAGAGAACTTAAAGCCCTTTGATGGTTCAAACTTTTCAACGGCCTTAACCAAGCCCATGTTACCTTCCTGGATCAGGTCTAAGAACAGTAAGCCTCTGCCGACATACTTCTTGGCAATGGCAACTACCAGTCTTAAGTTACTGCTGGTTAATATGTCCTTGGCTTCCTGAGCCTTGGCTGGGAAATCTTCTCTCTTCTTGTATTCTTCATTCTTGGCTAATAAACTTGTACGCTTGGTTTCAAGTTTTTTCTTTTCTCTCTTGATGGCAGCGAGTTCCTTCTTTTCTTCTTCGGTCTTCTCGTTTTTGCCCTTTTTAGCCAGTTCGTTTTCTCTTTCCTGAATTTCACTCAGTCTGATTTCAATGTTTTCAACTTCAATTAAGAGTGTTGGATCCCCATGAATTGTATAGGCTACCTTCTTTTCTTCTTCCGGCTTTAACAGCG
>JAFUCG010000166.1 GCA_017459795.1 Erysipelotrichaceae bacterium
TATAAAAGATGTTGTTGACCGTAACAAAATAAGAAATGATAAGAAGATTCTGGATGATCTTCTGAACGTTGTTGCGTCAAACATTGGAGGACTGACAAACCCAACAAAGCTGGCTAACACTTTTGAATCTCTACAGAAAGTAAAAGTCAATCACACGACTATCGGTAATTATCTTGACTATTTTGAAGATGCCTACATTATTGAAAAAGCTCAAAGATATGATGTAAAAGGAAAAAAATATCTCAGTGCCGATGCAAAGTATTACTTCACTGACATGGGATTAAGAAACGCCAAGATCAATTTCCGACAAATAGAGATCAACCATATAATGGAAAACATTGTCTATAACGAACTGAGAAATCGTGGGTATAATGTTGATGTTGGTGTTGTACCAACATATACAACAGGATCAACTGGCAAAAGTGAAAGAAGAGATCTGGAAGTAGATTTCGTTGCCAGAAAGATTGATAAAACGGTTTATATCCAATCAGCTCTCACACTTGAATCGGGCAATAAAAAAGAACAGGAATCCAAATCATTAATTAGCATTAGGGATGGATTCAAGAAAGTAATAATCACCGGGGATAATGTAATTCCTCATTATGATGAGAACGGATTCTACATTTTAAGCATTGAAGATTTTCTGCTGGATAAAAACTCGTTGAATAAATAGTAAGTATAAATGAGATCCACTTTGTTTGTCCCAACCCTGGCAAATCGTTAAAATAAAACGAGGTCGATTAATTTTTCGTCCACGTTATTTTTAGTATTCCCTGAGGGTCGTTTTCCAGGTAGGCCATGGGTCATATGTACAGTTACGGATGTAGCTGTCCGGGTTGTTTCTTACTAAATATGTGTCATCACCTGGTTGATGAATGTGTACCATGTTTCTTCCGGTTTTGGCCACGGCGGCTTTAGTGGAAGGTATGCCGAATTCCTCGCAGACCTGATTTGTGGCTCTGGCAACAGGATTATCACCCTTACCGCCACCGAAATCAGGGAATCTGCCGGCATATTCATACATCAATTCCAGTTCAGCTCTAAACTCCAGTACCAGCTGATCATAGTCCAGCCCATGATATCTTTATTCATCTGAAAAACAGGAAAGGTTAAAGAAGCCAAGCATGTTGGCGCGCATGTTGATGGTAACATTAACCAGGTTACCATCCTTTGCCAGACGGCTGCCTTCATAGGCTTTCATTTCAATTCCGCTTCCGGTATCGAAACTGGCGCCATAAACGCCAACTACTGCCGGCAGTTTTTCTTCCTTATTCATGGATGGTGTCCATACGTTAAGGTTAAGACACTGGTTTTCATCTTCAACACTGTAGAAGTGAGGTACATAGAAGTCATCGGCTATGCCGCCTGTATTTATCTGCGGCGGTACGAAACCGTATGAGGTGCAGTCCCTGATTCCTTCCCAGCCTGTTTCCTCAGGGCTGTGAAAACGTTCGGCTTCAGCATATTTTCTGTTCTTGAAAAATACAGTCCATTATAACTGTAGCCTCTGATAAGACCGCCACTTGTTTTGACAGGGCCGTATAAATCTGCATATGTATTGTATTTCTGCATATTAACCCCCCAATCCTTGTTATTACTATTCATATTGTATTAAAGTCTGATTATTGATGACGTTCTAAAAAAGGTTTAGCAAAACGACATATTTGAAGAAACATCAGATTGGGCCGCTTTCTTTAACAAATCTGACATTCATGTTATAATCACCAATGAAATAAAGGAGTTTTTATATGGCTAAAAACAAGAACAAAAGGGGTAAACCTTCAATCTTCGTGTATATCTTAGCTGTACTGGTGGCCATTGGAACAATGGTTGCCTCATACATGGTATTCAAACTGGTCAGCGGTATCGGCGTACTGCCAAAGAAGTACATCGACATAACTCTGTATGTTCTGATTGGAATAAATGTCTTTTTTGGAATCTTTGCCTTCTTACCAAATGTAAATAATCTGAATAAGATATTACAGATAGTCTTTGAAGGAATCATATGTGCGGCGTTGGTAGTTGGTATCATAAAAATACCTGAATATCAGGGCAGAATTGAAAGAATCTTTACAACCGTGCCTGAAGAGGGAACACTTAATTTCAGCGTTTATACGTTAGCTGATTCAGGTTTAAATGAAGTAAGTGATCTTGATGGTGTTACAGTTGGTATTCAGCAGAAACTTGATACTGAATATCAGGACTATTCATTAAAGGTTATCACTAAGGAGCTGGAAGGTAAGGAAGTTGAAACCAGGGAGTATGAAGATCTTTACACCGCTGTAGAAGATCTTTACTCAGGTAATGTAAAGGCAATTCTGTTGAATGAATCCTATGAAACCATTCTTACCGGCAACAATGACTTTGAAGACTTTAAAACAAAAACGAAGAAAATTTATACAATTGAACATAAGGTTCAGCTGACATATGATACGACAGCCGTTGAAAACATAACCAGTGAACCATTTACTGTATTAATTGGCGGTAATGATTCCTGGGATTATGATGAGATTCTGGATGTTGCCGGATATCAGGGCAGAACAGATGTCAACATGCTTGTTACTGTAAATCCTACAACCAAGCAGGTGCTTATCATAACCATACCAAGAGATTCATATGTGCCTTTATGGGGTGAATACTATGCCATGGATAAGCTTACTCATGCCACGGTTTACGGCATAAGCGACTGGATCGAGACAGTAAGTTATTTCATGGATGTAGACATAAACTACTTTGTAAGGCTTAATTTCTCATCTCTGGTCAATGTAATTGATGCATTAGGTGGCATAGACATCTACAATCCATATTATTTCGAATCAACATTTGAAAACTATGTACCGGATGAAAACGGCAACCATGTATATAGAGAGTACACTTTTGAAGAAGGTGACATACACCTTGATGGTGCCGCAGCCCTGACATATTGCCGTGAGAGAAAGTACTATAGTGAAGAAGCCGGCATAACAGGTGATGAAATGAGAAATCAGCATCAGGCAATGGTACTGAAGGAGATCATTAACAAGGTTACATCAGTAAGCGTTATTACTCATGTTACTGATTTGTTAAAGGCAGTTGAAGGAACGTTTGCTACAGACCTGGATGTTAATCAGATCTATGCTTTAGTACAGATGCAGCTTGATGACATGGCAACCTGGAATATTAATCAGTTTGGCTTAAGCGGCTACGCTGATATGAGAACAAGTTATGCCATGGGCAGTGCTTCCGGTCAGTTATACAGTGTATTTATCGTTGACAGCAGTGATGTTAATAAGGCGCAAAGTCTGATAGATCAGGTAATTGCCGGTCAGATAATCACATTAGAATAGAACTAATAAAGAGGCTATTTGCCCAACGTCATTAAGTTAAGGAAAACATGATAGAGAGTCAAGAGTAAAACTTGACCCTCTTTTTTTCTGTGAATGAGAAATCAAAAATATAGTGAAAATAGATTGACAATATTTCAAAAATCTGGCGCTCCGTTTCACTCCGCGCTTCCTTTAGGAAGTGAAGGAGGTCATTCAAACATGAATGTAATAATCTTAGTTTTGTCATTGTATAAAGACAGTCCTTTATGGAAGCGCTGGTTGGTGGTTGTATGAAATCTTATTATCAAAAAGTAATAAGTGCCTTTATCAATAAAGTTTCTAAAACCACCCGGAAAAAGTATGAACTTGATCTGGTGTTTGATCCTGACAGAGATTTCTCCAGAAACCGCAAGTTGGATATGGAAACATTAATTAAGACTATCGTCTTTTCATCCGGCAAACCTATCAGAGAAGAACTTTATGATTACTTTGATTACAGTGTCGATACCGCTTCTTCAAGTGCATTTGTTCAGCAGAGAGCTAAACTTAAGCCGGAAGCCTTTGAATATGTAGTAAAAGAGTTAAACAAAGCCTACCCTTGTACTGAAACATACAAAGGATTTCGTCTTATAGCGGTAGACGGTTCTGATTTGTCAATTTCATATGACATCAGCGATGAAGAAACATATGTTCCTAATTGCGAAGGGTTCAGGGGTAGAAATCTTATTCATATTAACTCTGCCTATGATATCCTCAATAAACGTTATGTTGATACTATCATAAGAGGATCAAGACACCACGGTGAACAGTACTCCATGTATACCATGGCTGAAAGGTTTGATGAAAAGGCAATATTCATTGCGGATAGAAACTATTCTACCTGGAATAACATGGAACACATCATAAAAGCTGGTCAGTGCTTCCTCGTGAGAGTACAGGATATTCATTCCACAACGAGTAATCTGCGAAAGTTTAATCTCCCCGACTCTGAATTTGATCTTGATGTTGAGACTATTCTTACTATAAAGCAGACAAATGATGTAAAAGCTCATCCTGATAAATA
>JAFUCG010000167.1 GCA_017459795.1 Erysipelotrichaceae bacterium
AACTGTATCTACAAAATATCCTCTTGCCCAAAACTTTCTGTTTCCAAATTTGTATTTCATATTTGCATGTCTTTCAAATATCATCAGTGTGCTCTTACTCTTCAGATACCCCATAAACTCTGCTACTGAATACTTTGGTGCTATTTCTATCAACATATGGATGTGATCTGGACATGCTTCTGCTTCCAATAATTTACAGTCCGGTTTTCTTTCTATCAACTGTCTTATTATCTTCCCAATGTCTGCTCTTATCTTATTATAGATTATCATCCTCCTGTATTTCGGCAGTATCACTATGTGGTATTTGCACCGATATGTTGTGTGTGATAAACTGTTTTTGTCATTCATTTGACGCTATTCCTCCTATAATTTCTGTAGCTGCCAGGCCACATAAATTATATCCGGATAGCGTCTTTTTTTATCACTAGAAGCTCTAGTACCACGCGCATAGCACGTGGTATCTGTCTGCGACAATAAAAAAGGAGCATTTGCTCCTTCTCATTAATCAGTATTTACAAACCTCAACATTCAGCATGTCAGCCAGGATTTCAAGCTCCTTTTCATAGTCGCCATATACAACTACGAAGTGAGGTTCCCAACCATCTCTGACACTTCTGTTAATGATTTCTTCAGCGTTGTTATCACATTCAACAACTAATGAAGTACCTAGGAACTGCTGAGGCTTATCCAGAATCTTACCTGTTGTTAAGAAGAAACGGAACTTGCCTTCAGGAGTTCTGCCGATTCGGAATATCGTTGCTCTTTCAGATTCGCGGCAGCCGAATTCCATGGTCGGACCAATGTGACGGTTACAGTGTTCGCCAACCATTGCCCCGGTATCCTTTCTGGCTAAGGAACAGGCAGCTGTACCGCAATGCCAGAAGGAAATGGTATTCTCTTCTTCATTCATTGAAACCGGATCACCAAAGAATACCGGTGTATTGCTTAACTTCATGCCCAGATACATTGATAAGGCACCATAGCCATCTGTTTCACAGCTTGAGGCAATGCCCTTGTCATTCAACATGGCCAATACGGCACATACAGGTGTGCCAAATGAAGTAAAGAAATCAGGCCAGCAGCGTGATGCCAGGGCACCGATGCCGTTACTCTTAACATATTCATCATAAGCCTTATACAGTCTGGCAAAATCCAGTCTGTTCTTTTCAGGAGTCTTTTCCAGCCCGTTCATGGCCTTCATGGCATCCTGCAGGTATTCTTCACATTCTTCATTAGTGTATGATAATGCCTTGTTTATGAGTTCTCTGGCTTCAATTGATTCAAGATGAACACCGAAGGTATCCAATAATTCCAGATCCAATGCCCTGCCAAAGCCAAAGCCCTGAGGAGTATGACCGATGGCAGCCATTTTCAAATGTCTCATTTCAAAACGCAGCTTAGCTGCTCTGACTGTTGCGCCAACCTTTTCAATGACCTTTTCTTCCTTTGGTGCACCGAATACATAGGTAAACGGTTCTTCACGGAAATGTCTGATCGCATTGGCTGCTGAGTAGGCACCTGTTAATGAATTAAGTCTTAATCTTCCACCGTCAATTACCGGCTCTCTTAATGTCCATAATAAGATTGGTACATCCTTGAAGCGGTGCAACATTTCAGAGGCATAGGCCGCATTGGCAAAGGTAACGTTCTGTAAGACAATCAGATCAGGATCAATTGTTTCCATGAAGGCCTGTAACTTGTCAACTGACAGCAACATTTCCTCAGGAACTCTTGTGTCCTCACCAAATGAACGTAATAGTTCGGCAGAATCATCAAATGCCTTCTGAGCACTTTCCAAGTGGAAAGTAGGCACGCCTATTGGTAAATAGGCTATCTGAAACTGTTTCATAACGCTATTCCTCCAAAACTCTAGTAATACAGTTCCTTATTAGGACCGATTACACCAGGAAAAGCTCCCTGTTTCATTAACGGTTCTCTCTCCGGATGAGAGATGACCCACTTGTTCTTCAGTAATAATAATCTGGCTTCCTTATTGCACTTGGCAAAAGCTTCATCTCTTGCGGCTTTTTCCTCATCGCTTAAAGGTGTATTTGTACCTCTTGGTAAGATGATGACATCACGGAAACCTTCGTCACTGACTCTTAATGGTGATAAGTGAAGTGTTGTTTCAAACATTTCAAATACCATGCCCTTTTCAATGTAGAATACTTCAGCCTGATCAATTGAGTAGGTATTGTCCTTGCCAACATCCCAACTGTGACCAAGTACCAGCATGAAGTCAGTAACGGCAACGTTGATTTCACTGCCCTTATGGTATTCAAAACCATTGTAGGTATTGTTACGGCCATTACAGTAGCCAAACTGAATCGGCATGCCACCATATAATACTTCACTTACGGTCTTGAATACATCAAGCTCTTCCATTTCCTTAACACTTGGAACATAGATGTTTCCACTTTCAGGAATTGGCGTATTGTTTTCCATGTAGCTGATCAATTCATCAACATCGATCTTTTCTACAATACGGCCATATGTTTCAAACTTCTTATCTCTGATGTCATAGATCTCGACATCGTTCTTCTTTCTTAATTCCTCAATTCTGCCCATCTCTTACCACCTTTATCGTTGCGCTGAAGTCTTCCTTGCCAATGCCCATTTCCATGGCCTTGTCATATACTTTTACCGCATTTTCTTCACCAGGCATCTTAACACCACTTTCTTCAGCCAGCTTCAGGCATAAGTGAACATCCTTGTGTTCATTTTCAATTGAGAAGGCTGTAGTAAAGTTTTCCTTGGCCAGTACTTCCTTCTTGGAATCAAGATACCAGTTACCGGCACCGCCATAGGAAATGGCTGTAGCGTATTTTTCAATGTCAATGCCATTGGCCTTAGCCAGTGTTAATGTCTCATTAACGCCATTCTGTATCTGTGATACTAAGGCATTGTGACAGATCTTCATGACTAAGCCCTTGCCATTATCACCCATGCGGATGATGTTTTCACCCATGTAGGCCAATACAGGCTTCATGGCTTCATAATCTTCAAGACTACCACCAACATATATGCCTAACTTACCGGCAATGGCAGCCGGCTTGCTCTTGACTACCGGTGCATCAATGAATGAAGCTCCCGTAGCCTTTACCTTTTCACTTATTTCAACAGAAACACTTGGGTCAATGGTACTCATGTCGATGCATGTCTGTCCCTTGTGTAATACCGGAATGATTTCTTCATATACTGCCTTGCTGTGTTCTGACTTAGGAACCATGGTAATGAAAACATCTACGTTTTCAGCTACTTCCCTAGAACTCTTACAGGCAATTGCGCCAACCTTTTCCAGTTTCTCAACCTGTTTCTGATTTAAATCAAATACATAAACCTTGTCATCATGCTTGCGAATGATGTTTTCACACATCGACTCACCCATGATGCCTAATCCAACAAAACCAATTTTCATTATTTCTTCCTTCACTAATTCTTTATTTTAAATGCATTATTCTTATCCCACAGACGGTCATAAGACAGGCCGGTTACCTTTTCACAGACTCTGATTTCCTCATCTGTGATAATTGAATCATCTTCACCTTTTCTTCTGGCTATTTCCTTACGGACAATCTGGAATTCCTTCTTTGTAACAGGGAACTTCATGGTAAACAGCAATGTAATTATCATGAAGATGACCTGAGTGAATACGAATATCAGCGCAATGCCACGTTGGGTTGCTAATGCCTGACGGGCACCAGAAGCAGCCAGAACTTCGTCATAACCGACCATTGCCAATAATACACCTATCAGGGCACTTGTCAACCCGGCAGCCAGCTGACGGGCAAAAGTAGCCATTGATGAGCATGTTGACGGACGGCTGATTGAAGTGATCAGTTCGTCAACGTCAGCTATGTCAGCCAGGATGGCAAAGATACTTGTTGAAGTACCGGCCATACCCAAGCCAACTATGAATGCCAGTGCCAGTATGATCGTAAAGTTAGCTCCTTCATGTGAGAATAACAACATTGCCAATGTAGCTAAGATTCTGACCGGTGTACCAGCTAAAATCGGGAATTTCTTACTTCTCTTTGCCATTATAGGCCCAAACAGCAACATGCCCAAAAACTGTGCTATCAAAAGGACACCCATCAAAATGGTGAAGTTACCACCGCCATAGGCATTCAGAACATCATCAATGTAGTAAACAGCCAGACCTGTTAAGAAGTCTGCTGCACCCTGACCGAAAATGAACATTCCTGTTAACAAGCGGAATGAGTAGCTCTTGAATACAGTAATGGATTCCGTGAAGGCTTCCTTCATACTGCTTTCATGCAGATTCTTGTCTCTTTCCCATGTCCCCAGGAATGTCAGGAATACTGATACAAAGAAAATGACTGAGAACAGGATGGCAACGACCAGATACTGTGTTGCATTGGTATTGTCCCTTATCATCAATGTTGGTATCAAACCAGCTATGATTGCACCGAATGATGAGAATGCCATACGGGTTGCTGAGTATTTGGCTCTTAAGGTATAGTCATCAATCATGTCAGGCAATAAGCCGTTATAAGGTACCATGACAATGGTTGCTCCTGTTGAGAATAACAGATACATTACAACATAGAATATATACTGTCCAACAACACCGCCTACCTTAAACGGTATCCACAAGGCAATGAAGCTGATAGCTGAAGAAATAGCTCCAACTAACAGCCAGAATCTCTTTGAGCCGTATTTTGACTTTGTACGGTCGGCGATTGCCCCCATGATAGGGTCATTAACGGCATCCCATACCTTACCGATAAGCGGGATGGTGCCGGCTAAGGCTGGTGGCATGCCTAATGCCTTTGTTAAGAATACTGTGAAGAATGTGCTGATTACTACGAAGGCACCGCCGCCATAGATATCTGCACAACCATAACTGATTTTAGACCATAGACGCTCTTCGCGAGGTTTCTGTTCTTTCATTTGTTAAAAATCCTCCCCTGATATTATGCTTTGCCACTGTTCAAGTTCACTGCCCTTACGGACAAATACCGGTGGATAACCTATTTCAGATTCAATCTCATAGGTTCCCTCAACGTATTGTTTACCACTGAACAGATGAATCCATTCGTCTTTCGACAGTCTGACGAATCGTTTATCTGCCCCTTCCTTATAAACAGGAGCTACCAGAATATCCCTGCCTAACAGATATTCGGTCTTTTCAACATATGCCCACTCTTCATCATAGTGATAGAAGATCGGGCGCATAACCGGTGTTCCCTTTTCTGCGTTTTCTTTTACCAGCTTTTTCAGATAGTCCTTAAGAGATGCATGGATCTTACTCATCCTGGCCATTTGAGCCAGTGTTTCTTCATCTGCGTCAAACTGAACGTCATTTACCGGCTGGTTACCTTCATGAGTTCTTAATAATGGTGAGAAGGCGTTCATTTCTTCCCAGCGCATTAATAATTCCTTACTACGTTTCATATGCATGATGGTCGTATAGCCACCCACATCAGAATGGGCAACCCCGAAGCCACTCATAGCCAGTGATAATGTTGCCGGTATTACTGATGGCAAGCCATCATCTATAGACCAGTCAACGTGCTGATCACCTGTCCACATCATTGTTGAATGCTTAAGGGTATCCGTATAACCTGCTCTGGTAAAGAAGAAGATCTCATCTTGTTTACCGCATTCTTCAATGGCTTCCCTGTTCATTCTTGCCCAGATGGCAGGCCACTCATTATGAATCATGGCGGCGTCTTCGCCACTGTATAATACGGCATCAACCGGCAGATACTCACCAAAGTCAGCCATCCAGCCGCTTAAGCCAAATTCAATCATGTTCTTCTTAATTAAGTTCTTATACCACTGATAGGCTTCAGGATTGGTGAAGTCGATCATGGCAGCCGGGAAGGTAGTAATGGTTACTAAGTAATCCTTTCCTTCCTTATCCTTTACACAATAGCCTTTTTCACTGGCTTCCTTATATATGTTCTTTTCAATGGCCATGAACGGGTTAATGTAGCCAAGGAAGTGAACTCCCTTTTCCTTCCATTCAGCCATCTTCTTATCCAAGCCTGGATATAACTCTTCATCCCATTGCCAGTTCCACATTACCTGATAGCCAAAACCGGTTCTTCTACAGCCGCACCAGTCTTGGGACCAGATGCCGCATACCTTAATGCCACTGTCCAGGGCCTTCTGTAATTTCTCTTCAAGTACTTCCGTACCGCCCTGCATGGCTAATATTGCCCCATCATAGATCCAGTCAGGAAGATTACCCTGTCTGCCTAATAAGCCGGTCAGCTTCTCAGAGATCTCTTCAAAACTGTTTCCTTCTTCCATGATGATGGATGGATTTTCCTGGAAGTGCAGAACTGTTCTGTCCTTATGACGGAAATCAAATTCAGCGTAGGCCTTGGTATCAGCGTGCAGGTAATAACCGTCACTTGAAACAAAGGTTGGCTGAACATAGTATGATTCATACTTTTCAAATGGCAGGACCTTTTCCGGTTTCTTGCCAAACAGCTTTTCTCTGATTATCTTTGCTGAAATACGGGAAGTATTCTGATGTTCAGCTACCCAGATCCTTACCTTCTGACCTTTTAAGTCAAATTCAGAATAGGTTTCCCCACAGCCATAGATGTGTTCATTTTCACTTGCCGGTAAGACGATCCAGAAACGGTTATAGTCAGTACCGTCAACAGGCAAATAATCAACATGTACCTTACCGTCAATTTCCCGGACATTTAATCTATGATGTTTGTTCTGCCCATCACGAAAAAGAAGACTGAAACCACCTTCCAGATCTTCCGTTACTTCCTTTACCAATTTCTGTCTGTCTGAAACCTTAGTATTATAACGAAAGCTGCCGCGGTTCATGGTAAAATTATTTCTGCCATGACCGACAGTAAGTCCAGCTTTCTTCCATTTTTCTAAAATCATTGTGGTACACCCCCTGATGAATGATTTCGTTATTATGTTTCATTTTTTAGCCATAATCATTATATCATAGGACATTATTCATTCACTCAGATTTTTCACAATTTGCCATTAGAAAAAGAAGACATTTTCATGCAATGTCATTAAGTTAAGTTAGATTAACTAGGGAGAGTCAAGTGAAACACTTGGCCTTCTTTTTTTCTGCAGAAAAAACAAAAAAATGATGAAAAAGTGTTGACAAAAATCCAAAAATCGGGCGCTCCGTTTCACTCCGCG
>JAFUCG010000168.1 GCA_017459795.1 Erysipelotrichaceae bacterium
AACGCCATGTTTCCTGATAACCCTGAAGCAGTCACATATCTTCAGGAAGGTATGACTTATGCCAAGGAAATGATGGCTGAAGGATTAGTAAAGATCTTTCCGCATGAAGAAGAGATTCTGAAACAGTTAAGCAAAGAATATACTCTGTGTATTCTGACCAACGCCAATCAGGCCTACATTGAACTGTTATTGAAGGTGACTGGTTTCAGAGAATACTTCACTGACCTGATCAGTCATGGCTATAACGGCAAGAACAAGAGTGAGAACATGAAGATCCTGGTAGAAAGAAACAGCTTTGATAAGGCCGTATACATTGGTGATACCCAGGATGACTATATGTTTTCGCAAGCTGCTGGCTTACCATTTGTCTTTTGTGAATTTGGCCATGGTCAGGCGATAGGTCCTGAATATTCCATTTCCGATTACAGTCAGCTTCCACAGGTAATCAAAACAATCTTTAATGAGAAGTAAAAACGCTGCGTTTTTACTTTTTTCTTTGTTTATATTGAGGGGTGAAGACAGATTTTATTTCCTTTTAGGTTAACTTATCTTATAATACTTATTGGGTGATTTCATGAAGATGTTAGTAACCACCGGAGGTACTGGTGGACACATATATCCGGCCGTTGCGTTGGCCAGTTACATGCTTAAGAAAGATAAGCAGCTGGACATAAAATTCATAGGCAACAGTGACAGGATGGAGAATACGATTATTCCGCAGATGGGTTACAGCTTCATCGGAATTGAAGCTGCCCGTTTTAACGATAACGGTAATAAACTCAAGGCTTTAAGCCTGTTATATAAATCATATAAGGAGTGTCTGTCCATTGTTAAGGAATATGGACCTGACATTGTCATCGGTTTTGGTGGGTATGTAACGGTACCTGTTTTAATGGCGGCTCATAAGCTTGGCATTAAGACAGTCATTCACGAACAGAATTCCATTGCCGGTCTGGCAAACAGAACTCTCGGTCATTTCGTTGATAAGGTCGTTACCGTTTATCCTGGTGTAGGGGAAGCCTTCCCAGCCAGAAAGGTCGTTAACTTGGGTAATCCAAGAGAAAGCGCTGCCTTAGATTTCAATAAGGACAGACAGATCTTTAAGGAATATGGCCTTAATCCGGCTAAGAAGACAATTCTGATAGTCATGGGTTCTTTAGGCTCAGCCAGCGTTAATGAAAAGATGGTTCAGATCCTTAATGAATTAAAGAACAAGCCTTATAACATCATTTATGTTACAGGCAAGAATAACTATGGCGAGTTTGCCGGCAAGGTAGAAGAAACAGATACCTTGAAAATACTGCCATACATTGACCAGTTCAATGTGGCAGGAAACTGTGATCTGGTAGTTTCAAGAGGTGGGGCAACCAGTGCTTGCGAGTACATGGCTTTAGGTGTGCCTTCAATCATCATACCTTCACCATATGTACCAAATAACCACCAGTTCTTAAATGCCAAGAGCATGCTGGACAACGGTGCCTGCAAGCTGTTGGAAGAAAAGGATCTGACAAGTGAGAAACTGACCGACATGATCGAAGATCTGGTCGGTGACGATATTAAATTACGTCAAATGTCTGAGGCAGCCAGGAAAATGTCACATGTACATGCCGCTGAAGACATCTCTGAATTATTGTATGAAATGGTAGGAAAATAGAATGAGCGAATTTATGGAAAAGGTTGCTCAGTTTGGTGATATTGAAGAAAACGTATCTTTTCGCAAACTGACGACGTTAAAAGTCGGTGGTACGGCCAGATACGTCATATATCCTAATAATGAGTTCTGCCTTGAAAGCATCATAGACATCTGCCACGATGAGGGCGTTGACTTTAAGATGTTTGGCAATGGCAGTAATATGTTATGCTCAGATGACTTTTATGATGGAGCCATCATAAAACTGGGCAGATACTTTAACAAGGTATATTACAACGATTATGAGGTCACAGCTCAGGCAGGCTGCAGCGTGATCAATCTTGCTTATGAAGCAATGAAGAAGGGCATGAGTGGCCTGGAATTTGCCAGTGGCATACCGGGAACAATAGGCGGTTGCGTATTCATGAATGCCGGGGCTTATAAGTGCAGCATGTCTGACATCATTACTGAGGTTCAGGTTTACCGTGATGAAACCACGGAGTGGATCAGCGTTGACGAATGTGAATTCGGCTACCGTACATCAGTATTCCAGAAAAAGCCTTGGATCATTACCGCTGTCAAGATGGTTTTAAAGCCTGGTAAGCGTGAAGAGATCGAAGAGCTGATGAAGGACCGTCAGACCAGAAGATTCGCTACCCAGCCATTGGAATATCCAAGTGCCGGAAGTGTCTTCCGTAATCCAGGAAACGGCTTTTCATGGAAGTATATTGACATGATTGGCTATCGTGGCATGAAGTATGGCGATGCCTGCGTTTCGCAGAAACATTCAAACTTCATTGTCAATGAAGGTGAGGCAACAGCTTCAGACATTAACCGTTTGATTAACGACATTCAAGAAAAGGTCAGGGAAGCTTATGATGTTGATCTGATCCTGGAAGTGGAGAAATTCAATTGGAAATAGATGAGAAGATAAAGGAAGTCCAGGAAACTGATTCAGAGCTTGAGGCCGGTAAGAAGGCCATTGAAGAAACTCTGGAACAGGAAAAGACTGAAAAGAAGCTAAAGCGCAAGAAGGTGATCCAGTCACGTCTTTTGATTGTGGGGATCATCGTTTCCATTGTGGGAATCTTTCTGGCTTACATCATCAGTCCTTTCAGTAATGTCCGCAGCGTCAAGGTAATTAACAACGTCTTTCTTTCCGAAGACTACATCAAGAAAAGCGCCGGCATTTCAACTGACTCCGAATTCGTTCTCTTATTCCCGATGGTTAAGGAAATAAGCATGAAGACAGATCCTCTGATCAAGGATGTTGACATCCGCCGTGGGGCAAATCACAGCGTAGTGATCGATGTAAAGGAAAATGACATCGTTGGTTACCGCTATGATCAGAGCATGGATCTGATTCTGGGTGATGGTTCATACGTGACTTTCAAGAGCGAATACATTTCAAATCTTTCCTTATTACCAATGTTCATGTCCGTTAGTGACGAGAAGACCAAAATGGTTGCGGAAGAAATGAAGGATCTTGATCCTGATGTCCTGTACCGCATCGCAGAGGTAAGGGATTTCGCTTTGAGTTACGATGAGAATATGATAAAATTTGTGATGGAAGACGGTTATAAAGTCTATACCACGATAACTGGTTCAAACTTCTTAAAGGACTATCTTTCAATCATCAAGAATACCGGCAGTTCCCATAAGTGCATCTACTTTGATACGGAAAACAATGTTGCGGTAATGCGCAGTTGCGAACAGCTGGAAGAACTGTATCAGCGTCATCTGCATGGTGATGAAACACCAAAGCCAGAGGACACTGCTGAACAAGAGGGTACTCAAGAGGAAACAGGTGAACAAACATCTGAGGAAACCCATGAATAAACAGGAGGTATCGCATGAAGTCTACAACAGATTTTGGTGGAATTAATATTTCTACAACTGCCATCGCTACACTTACCGGGGCAATCGTTACGGAATGCTATGGTGTTGTCGGCATGGCCAGCAAGAAGTTTTTCAGAGATAACATCGCAGTACTGTTAAAGCAGGAAAACTATTCAAAGGGCGTAGTAGTAAAAAAGAATAAGGATGGCCTGGAACTGGATATCTATGTCATTCTGTGCTATGGCTTTAAGCTGAGCGAGATCGTCAATGAAGTTCAGAAGAAGGTTAAGTATGAAATGAGTAAGGCTCTGGATACGAAGATTACGGCTGTCAACGTATTCGTTCAGGGCGTTAAGGTCATTAACTAGGTGAACGCTATGAATGTTTTAGATTGTCTGCACTTTAAGGAAATGCTCGTCAGCGGGGCCAATAACCTTGCCAACAAGCATGAGGAAATAAATACATTAAACGTATTCCCGGTACCTGATGGAGATACCGGTACAAACATGAACATGACCTTCGGTTCAGGTGTTGCTGAAGTCAGCAAGGTCATGAACAATCACGTCGGTGAAACAAGCAAGCTCTTAAGCAAGAGCATGTTAATGAGCGCCAGAGGTAACTCAGGGGTAATCTTATCCCAGATTTTCAAGGGCGTATACAAGAGCATCGCTGACAAGCAGTCAGTAACCGTAACTGATTTGGCTGATGCCTTCGAAAATGGCGCCAGAATTGCCTATAAGGCCGTTATGAGACCTGTTGAAGGTACAATTCTTACCGTCAGCAGAGAAGCCGCAGATGCCGGCAAAAAGCTTGTGGAAGCCAATCCTGATGTTTCAATCGAAGAATACTTCGACACATTATTAAGAGAGGCAAGAGCATCATTATCAAGAACACCTGACTTATTACCGGTCTTAAAGGAAGTCGGTGTAGTTGACTCAGGTGGAGCTGGCTTCGTTGCCGTAATTGAAGGTTTCTACGCTTACTTACGTGGCAAGCCGGTAACAGTAGCCGCAGCCAGCGAAAAGGAAGAAGAACCGGAACTTGGCTATTGCGTTGAGGCAAAGATCAAACTCTTCAGAGAATTTGATCAGATCCGCATTGACAAGGCCATTTCCAAGATCGGTACCAGAATGGACATCAGCAACAGTGCTGACGAAGTAAAGATCCACATTCATTCCATGAAGCCTGGTGAAGTAATCAGTGCCTTACAGACATTCGGTGACTTATTAGTCGTAAAGGTTGAAAACCTGGCTGTTGGACACGAAAAGAAGTTCGAATATGAAGAAATGAAGCCAAGAGAAAAGTATGCCATCATTACCGTATGTAATGGTGAAGGCATCGTTGAAATGTTCAAGGAACTTGGCGTCAACAATGTCATAAACGGCGGTCAGACCATGAACCCGTCTACTGAATCATTCGTTTCAATGATCAAGACGATCAACGCCGACAACATCATCATCCTGCCAAACAACAGTAACATCATCCTGGCTGCTGAGCAGACCAGAGAAGTATTAACAAAGCAGAACATTGTTGTCGTAGCAACCAAGACCGTACCGGAAGGCATTTCAGCCTGCATCGCTTTCAATCCTGATACAGAACTGGCTGAAAACATCAGAAACATGCAGGAAGCAGTTGCCAATGTTACAACCGGTTCAGTAACTCATGCCATTAAGGATACAAGCTTTAACGGCATCAGAATCAAGGAAGGCGACTACATGGGCATAAAGGGCAAGGACATCATTTCCTCATTACCGGACAAGATGGAAACCAGCAAGGCCTTACTTGATGCCTTGGTAAATGATGATACTTCAATCGTTACCATCATTTACGGTTCAGAAGCAACCGAAGCCGAAGCTGAGGAATTACAGAAATATGTTGTAGGCGAATACGACGTTGACTGTGAGATCAGCAATGGCAAACAGGATTTATATCCATTCATCGTAGGAGTAGAATAACTATTTGAGTTTCTCAAGTAGTTTTCTTTATAAAATGAAAGAAGTAAGAATAACACCTAAGAAAAGAGAAGCCCTCGAGCAATTGGGCATCACAAACAGTGAAGATATCTTACAGTATTATCCTTACCGTTATGATACGTTGGAATTTCTGGACTATGACAAGTGGGAAGTAAACAGCCACGTCATAGTTGAGGGAACAGTATTGTCAAAACCTAAGATCTACCGCTTTGCAAGAAACAAGTCGGTGATCAGTTTTGAGCTTGGTAATGATCATGATACTTTCCGGATATCGGTCTTTAATCAACCCTGGTATCTTAAACAGCAACCGGGTTCTTTAATGACGGTCATTGGCAAGTATGAGGGCAATAGAAAGATCCTGGCTATTTCCACCAGTAATCTTCCAATGAAGGAAGTATTAGGCATAAAGCCTGTCTACAGTCTAAAGGACAAGGTAAAGCCAAAGTACTTCAGTGAACTTGTAGCCAAGGTGTTAGAAGCCAACAAGGATGAAATAGTTGACTACGTTAATCCTGAGATAAAGAAACGTCATGGCTTCATGGATAAATATGAAGCTTTGAAGGAAGTTCATTTTCCTACTTCTTCTAAAAACCTGACTAAGGCAATAAACTATCTGAAATATGAAGAATTCTTCAAGTTTCAGACCTACATGCTATATAGAAAGAACAAGGCTCACTACAATGATGACCGTTTCATCAAGAGCTTTGACATTGAAAAAGTCAGACAGTTTGTCCGTGAACTGCCGTTTTCATTGACTGAAGATCAGAAACTGGCCGTAAAAGACATTTTGAATGATCTTTCCAGCAACTATCAGATGTGCCGCCTGTTACAGGGGGATGTAGGCTGCGGCAAGACCATCGTTTCATTTGTGGCTATGTATGCCTGTCATCTGGCAGGCTATCAGGCAGTTTTAATGGCACCTACGGAAATACTGGCCAAGCAGCATTATCAGAACATTCTTAAGACCTTTAAGAACTACTACATAAAGATCGAATTACTGTATTCAAACGTCACCAATCAGCAGCGTAAGGCAATACTGGAAAGAATAAAAAGCGGTGAGACTGACTTTGTGGTTGGTACTCACGCCGTATTCCAGCAGGATGTTGAATTTAGTAAGCTGGGTTTGATAATAACTGACGAACAGCACCGTTTTGGCGTCAAACAGCGTCAGCAGTTACAGGATAAGGGACCTGATGCGGACTTGTTACTGATGTCAGCTACCCCGATTCCAAGAACATTGGCTACTTCACTTTATGGTGACATGGATGTTTCTACGATCGTTCAGACCCCTAATGCCCATAAGGTGATTCATACTACTCTGATTCAGAAAAACAGTTTCATGGCCATTGTAAAGGACATTGAAAAGCTTCTGGATACGGGCAATCAGATGTATGTGGTATGTGCCACCATTGAAAAGAGCACGGAATTGTTAGCACGTAACGTCAATGACGTATACAATAACCTGAACACTTACTTCAAGGGCAGATATAAACTTGGCCTGCTACATGGCCAGATGAGTGAAGAGGAAAAGGATGCGGTTCAGGAAAGCTTTGCCAGAGGTGAAATAGACATTCTTGTTACTACTACGGTCATTGAGGTAGGGGTAGATGTCAAAAGTGCCAACATCATGGTCATTTATGACGCCAACCGCTTTGGCTTATCCCAGTTACATCAGTTAAGAGGCAGAATCGGCCGTGGGGAAAAGGAAGGCTACTGTTACTTACTGACCAATTCCAAGGAAGAAGATGCCATTACCAGATTAAATGTCATCGTAAACAATACCGATGGCTTTAAGATATCCTATTATGACTTACAGTTAAGAGGCCCTGGTGACATATTGGGCTACAGACAGTCCGGGCTTCCTACTTTCATGCTTGGCAATGTTGTTCTGGATAACGAACTCTTACAGCAGGCCAGGGAAGATGGCAAGCAGGTAATCGCCAACCTGGATAAGAAGGAGAACGAAAACATCAGACAGTATTTACTGGAAACTGAAAGCCATGATACATACTATCTTGACTAAATTATGCTAAAATTAACACAAGAGGTTTTTTATGAATATATACGAATGGTTAAGACAACACGGTGTGGAAGTCGAAACAAGTCAGCTCATTGATGACGCTTTTACCCACACTTCATATATGAATGAACACAAACAGACCTTACACGACAATGAAAGACTCGAATTCATGGGTGATGCCGTAATGCAGATCTGGGTTTCAGAACGTCTTTTCAATATTGAACCGGCCATTTCCGAGGGAAGAATGACCACCATGAGAGCCCAGATGGTATGCGAAAAGAGCTTTGCCATGATCATGCGTGAACTCAAACTTACTCAGTTCATCAGACTTGGTGTCGGTGAAGAGAAAAACGGCGGCAGAAACAAGGATTCAATCATTGCCGATGCCTTCGAGGCCTTTGTCGGTGCCTTGTATCTGACCAAGGGCATGGAAGCCGTAAACAAGATACTGGATCCGGTTTTTGAACCGCTTCTGAACCATCCTGAACTTACGGGCATCGTTGATTACAAGACCAAGTTACAGGAATATGCCCAATCAGACATCCGTAAGAGTGTCAAATATGTAATGTTATCGGAAAAGGGTCCATCAAATAATCCTGTCTTTGAAATGGGAGTTTATCTTGATGACATCCTGTTAGGAAAGGGAACCGCCAGCAATAAGAAGCAGGCAGAACAGAACGCAGCTAAGGAAGCGTTGAAGATATTGGTGAAGTAGCATGGATTTACTGAGTATTTTGAAAAAACTGGGTTTGACAGAAGAGTATTTGAATTATTTCAAAAACTCTTATTTA
>JAFUCG010000169.1 GCA_017459795.1 Erysipelotrichaceae bacterium
TCAGGGATGGCAGTATCAGATGTACCAATGGCATAAACTTCTTAAAGACAGAGGGATCACTCAATCAATGTCCAGAAAAGGCAATTGCCTGGATAACAGTCCAGCTGAGAACTTCTTTGGCAAGCTAAAAAATGAGATGTTTTATGGCCATGAATATGAGTTTGAATCACTCGACAGTCTTAGAGCAGCTATTGAGGAATATATAGAATACTACAATAACACACGTATCAAGACCAAATTGAAAGGCCTGACCCCTTGCCAGGCAAGGAATCAAGCCTTATCATACAGTTAATATTTTGTCCCAATATTGGGGTTCACTTCATGATGAAGTGGCTTTTTAGTTTTCCAATATGTAGCCTTCAAACAATGTTGAATATGATGAATCCTGTTTAACGGCATCATGAAGCAGTTTTGAAGCCATTAGTGTTTCAGCTTGGACTCTTGTTATTTTTTCCTCAGGCATGTCATAGAAGTCGTATAACACATCATGTGTTTCTTCATCATCCAAATCAAAGTTTATTGTGATGAACAGGGCTATGAAGAAACTGACCATATAGTTATCGTCATTGGTTTTAGGATAGTTGATTTCGATCAACTGTTTCCATTTTTCAGCCTTGTTGATCATGAACTTCAGATAGCCAAAGATAAGATCTATCCAGTCATCAGTGGTTGGCGGTAATTGAAAATTGCTGCCTAAGCCATGATTGATAATCTTAATGACATTAACCGCTATCGCTTTCTTAAATAATTCTTCAGTTTTGCTTGAGTACATTTAAAAACCTCACTTGTTAATATTATAATTGCAATTGTTTAAACATTGAATAATTGTTAAAATATTATAGCGTGTTATTAGGGGGAAGTATATTTATGTCCGAATCCGTATATTCAAAAATAAATGATATTCCAAAAGGAAGTGCATCAGACAAGATCACCGAAGGCTGCCTTGTCTTAGAAGGCGGTGCTTTCAGAGGAATGTATACCATGGGAATGCTTGATGCCTTCATGCAGAATGATCTTAACTTCAGATGTACCATTGGCTGCAGTGCCGGTGCCTTGGCTGGCATGAACTATGTTGCCGGCATGATCGGCAGAAGTGCCAGAGCTAATCTGACATATCGTCATGACTCTGATTTCATCGGCGTAGGCTCTGTTCGTAAGGCCCACAGTGTCATTAGATTGGACTTCCTTTTAAAGGACCTGAACGCCATTGAATTGTTAAATGTCAGAAGACTGTTTGATCCACAGAGACGATATGTCGTTGTTGCCACAAACTGTGATACCGGTAAGGCAATGTACTTTGACCGTGACTATTGCGGTAACATCTTTGACGCTGCCAAGGCCAGTGCCTCTATGCCATATGTTACACCGATGGTAAATGTTGACGGCATTCCTTGCCTGGATGGTGGTGCCGCCTGCAAGATCCCTTATCAGTGGGCCATTGATCAGGGTTATGAAAAGATCGTCTTAATTAAGACCAGAGAAAACGGCTTCAGAAAGAAAGTAAGCGACCGTAAGGTAGCTCAGCGTATCTACCGTAACCATCAGGCCTTTGCCATCAGCCTCGATAACAGTTCAGCCAATTACAACAAGCAGTGTGATGAAATTGAACAGTTACAGGCCAAGGGCAGAATGTTCGTCATAGCTCCTTCCCAGAAGGTAACAGTTACCAGAGTAGAAGGGGACGTCGAAAAATTAGGCGACTTATATTGGTTAGGCTATAACGATGCCTTGAACAATCTGGACGCCTTAAGAGAATATCTGAATAAGTAAGAAGAAATTCTTACTTTTTTTTATTCAAAAACCACATGAGTTTTAATGTTAGTGATAAAATAAACTTACAACAAAGGGGGCAATATAATATGAGCAAGTATGATGTTTTTAATCAGCCTTACAAGATCTGTAATGTTGAAATAAAGAACCGTTTTCTTGTCATTCCTATGACCATGGGTGGCCTGGCTTATGATGAGGAAGGCGGCTTTTCTGAAAACCTGATCCACTACTTTGAATTAAGAGCACAGGTTGGCTTCGGTTTGATCATTCCTGGTGCTGCTACAACAGACTATCACGTAGACCCTTACAGTGCTTTGGGACCATGTGTAAATACTAACCCACACTGGCAGGAAAAAGCCAAGGAACTTGTAAACAGAGTTCACGCAGCCGGTGCTAAGATCTTCTGTCAGCTGACCATGGGCTTAGGCAGAAACTATCCTGGTTTACCTGGACCATCAGAAAACCCTGTATGGCGTAATCCAGATCAGAAGTCACCAGAATTAACAACTGAGCAGATCAAGCAGAAGATTGCTGACATGATCGAAGGTGCAGAAGTTGCCAAGGAATGTGGCTATGATGGCGTTGAGATCCACGCAATGCACTGGGGCTATCTGTTAGACCAGATGGCAATGTCTTTCTATAACCGCAGAACTGATGAATATGGCGGTTCATTGGAAAACAGATTACGTTGTGCCAGGAAAATCGTTGAAGGCATTCACGCTAAATGTGGCGATGACTTCCCGGTAGGCATGCGTTTAGGCTTAAAGAGCTACATCAAGGATTACGATAAGGCAACCTTAACCGGTGAAGAAGAAGTTGGACGTACACTTGAAGAAGGCATCGAAATCTCTAAGTTACTGGAAAAATACGGTTACAACTTCTTAGATGTAGATACAGGTACATATGATTCATTCTATTATGCCTGTCCGCCAATGTATAATCCTCAGGGCTTCATGATTCCATTAGCAGCAGCTGCTAAGAAAGAAGTTAACATCCCAATCTTAGCCGGTGGCAGAATGCAGGATTATGACCTGGCTGCTGAAGCAATCGTCAAGGGTGAAATTGACGCTGTAGGCTTAGGCAGACAATCATTGGCTGATCCAGAATATCCTAATAAGGTAATCGCTGGTGAAGTTGAAAGAATCAGACCATGTATTGGCTGTAACATGGGTTGCTTCAGAAGATGTGTTGAAACAGGTGAACCGGTATCATGTGCCGTTAACCCACAGGCAGGCAGAGAAACTGTCATGGGCTTAAAGCCAGGCAATGGTGAAAAGAAAGTCGTTGTCGTTGGCGGTGGCGTCGGTGGCATGGAAGCTGCCAGAACAGCTGCCTTAAGAGGCTACAAGGTAACGTTATTTGAAAAGAGCGATCACTTAGGCGGTCATATCGTTGAAGCAGGTGCTCATAGCTTCAAGAGTGAAATTGCCAAGCTGAACAAGTGGTATCAGAATGAACTGAAGCAGCTGAATGTTGAAGTGAAGATGGAACATGAACCATGCATCAACTGCATTAAGAAGCAGGAACCTGATGCCATCGTACTGGCTACTGGTTCAGATGTCGCTGCTCCTAGAATTCCAGGTTTGGAAAAGGCCGTTGATTCATTAACAGCCATCAACCATCCTGAAAAGTTAGGAAACAAGGTAGTCATCATTGGCGGTGGCCTTGTAGGTTGCGAAATTGCTCTTGATGAAGCAAATCAGGGCAAGGATGTAACAGTAGTAGAAGCACTGGATGACATTATGGCAGCCGGCGGTGCAGGAGCACCATATCCAAACAAGCAGATGATCTGTGACTTATTTGAGAACAAGGGTGTTAAGGTATTTACATCAACCAAGTTAGTTGAAGTAACTGATGAAGGTGCCGTTGTTGAAAAGGCTGATGGCAGTAAGGAAACCTTCACGGCTGATACAGTCATTTCCGCAATGGGCTTCAGACCTACACCAAACTTAAAGGAACAGTGGGCAGAACTCAATGTTCCAATGTATGAAGTAGGCGATGCTACAGGTGCCGGTACAATTCTGAAGGCAATCTGGGACGCTTACGAAGTAGCTAATAACATTTAGGCATATTAAAGGGTGGTTTCATAACCACCCATTTTTTATGCTTTCCTGACACATACCATGTGGTATGCATAGAACCAGAGTAATATTTCGATTATTAATGTTATTGACCAACTTACTGGGAAGCACATGTAAATTGAAGCCAGTGACTTTAATTGCGGGAAGACGATTGAGATCCAGGCAATTCTGATGCCGCAGATTCCCGCAATCATCAAGATGGTCGGCAAGGTTGAATAACCCATACCTCTTAATGAGTTTACGAATGTATCCAGCAAGGCATTAAGTACAAGTAATGAAGCTACATAGGTAATTCTGATCATGCCTGCATCAACGACTGCCTGTTCACTGGTATAAAGTCTTAACAGTAGCGGACCGGCAAAGTATACTGCACCGCTCATTATTACGGCAGAGATAAAAACAAGTAAACCTGTCTTGATGAGGATTTCCTTTACTCTGTCAGTTCTGCCAGCGCCAATGCATTGGCTGGTAAAAGTTATGGTTGCCTGGTTGAAGGCGGTATAGCCAATGTAGACATAGTTTTCAATATTGGCCCCGGCCGCATTACCGGCAACAATGTTTGTGTTATCGAATGAGTTGATGCTTGACTGTACTACGACGTTGGATAAGGCAAATACAGCGGCTGAGAGACCGGCTGGGATGCCTATGCGCATAATTTGTAACACACTGTCAAAATCAGCATAGAGATGCCTTAAATCAAGCTTGGTGGCATCTGTTTCCCTGATCAGTATTCTTAATACCATAAAGGCAGAAACAGCTTCGCTGGCTACTGTCGCAATGGCAACACCGGCTACTGACCACTTAAGAACGATAACGGTAAATAAGTTAAGTAAGACGTTTATGATGCCTGAGTAGATTAGGAAGTACAGAGGTCTCTTTGTATCGCCTTTACTTCTTAATACGGCACTGCCGAAGTTATACAACAACAAGGCTATTACCCCGGCAAAGTATATTCTCATATACAGGGCACTCTGATCAATGATGTCTTCAGGGGTACCCATTAACTCCAATAACTGTTTTGAAAACAGCACACCAATGAGTGTTAATAATACACCGCCACATATGGCAATGAGCATAGAAGAGTGAACGGCATCCTTGATCTTCTGCTGGTTACCGGTACCGATGTAACGGGCAATCAGAACATTTGCGCCGGTAGAAAGACCATAGAAAACTGAGGTCAGAAGGAATACTATTGATCCTGTTGCGCCAACAGCCGCAAGTGCTGCGTCACCGGCGAATTTACCGACGATGATCGTATCAGCCGAATTAAACAGTATCTGTAATAATTCAGATAATGCCAGCGGTATGGCGAAGATAAAGATGTTTTTCAGTAATGGCCCATTAGCCATGTCTATGGAGTGCTTGTTATTCATGAGGACTATTATACACTAATGATTTAAAATTTACATAGTAAAAACTGAAAAATTTACATCAATTATGTAAGTGAATCATTAATGCCATGTTTGCCAGTTTTGAGATAGAGGTTATAATAGTTATTGTTGAAAAGGGGTCAGTATGAAAAAAGCATTAATCGTATTAACAGTCTTATTATCATGATGTTCAGCCAGGACCTCTGAGGAAGAAGTGGTTCCGGTTAAGGAGGAAACGGTTAAATCGCAGGAGGAAAAAAGCATGAAGATGATAATCAATGACACTTATGTTGAAGTAGCCTGGGAAGAAAATGAAAGCGTAGAAGCCTTAAGAGAAATGTGTAAGAGCGGTAAAGTAACCGTTGAAATGAGCATGTATGGTGGCTTTGAACAGGTAGGTTACTTAGGACAGACATTACCTAGTAATGACAGACAGACTACTACTTCTTCAGGAGACATCGTTTTATATGACAGCGATAACATCGTTGTATTCTACGGCTCCAATTCCTGGTCATATACAAGACTTGGCCATATTAGCGATAAAAATGAAAGTGAAATGAAGGAATTACTGGGCAATGGTGATGTTACCATAACCTTAGAAATGGAATAAGCTTATGAATTCATACATAAAAATGCAACTAAATACAATGTTACAGTATCTGGACAGCTTTGAGCAGGCTTGTGAAATGGCCGCAATGAGAGATGACGGTACTGTTGACAAGGCGGAAAGAAAGCAGATTGAAAAGATCAGAAGTGCTTGCGAACACTTCCGCAATGATCTAAGTAAAATCAAGTAGTTTACAAATAACAACTATTAGTGTATAGTATCGATACCTATGAAGAGCACACGAGAGACAAGCTCTGTGACTGTGCAGCAACCTGTAAAAACAAGGTGCTAAAGCTTGAACGATGGGTAGGACATTGTTTGAAGTAATCTCGTCATGGGTCATGGCGGGATTTTTTTGTAGGTTAGAAATGAGGAAGAATGAAATTATTCAGTAATGAGATCGTCTTTAGAGGTCATCCAGACAAGGTGTGTGATCAGATATCCGCAGCCATTTTGGATGAGTGTCTGAAGCAGGACAAGACAAGCAGATGCGGCATTGAAACAGTAGGCGGTAAGGGAATCATATTCATTACCGGTGAAGTAACAACGAAAGCTGATATCAACGTAGAAGAAATAGCCAGGAGAGTATTAAAGGACATTGGCTATAAGGCTGACTATCAGATCATCGATAACATTGGCAAACAGTCCAGTGACATTGCCTTGGGTACTAATTATGAAGTAGCTGGGGCA
>JAFUCG010000170.1 GCA_017459795.1 Erysipelotrichaceae bacterium
CAGTTGAATCTCAATGACTTCAGCATGCTGGTAATTGGACCAGGATTGGGCAGAAGCAATGATACGGAATACATTCTTGAGACTGCCTTGAAGAGTGAATTACCATGTGTAATTGACGCCGATGGTCTGTTCTTCTTAAAGGAAGCTTCTTCTGAATCTCACCATAGGAATTACTGGTTGCGATCGTATTAACGAATTCTGTTGCTTCATAGGAAAGACCAACCTGATCAACAGTCAGTTTACCTGTTGCTTCACTGCCCGGATACAGGTAACAGCCTAGCTTCGGTAACTGGATAGCTAAGGTTTCCGTTGCCTTGACACAGTTTTTGGCAATGCTACCATTATCTGAATTCATGCCGCTAGGTACATCACAGCTGATGACATACTTATGGCTGTCATTTATCCATTCGACCCAGTAATTAAACGGGTATTCAAGGGTACAGTCATCGTAATCACAGATGCAGTCAACTATGATGTCAGCCTGCTCAGTATTCTGTTTGATGATCCTCTGTACATTTAAGATCGTTACACCTTCACTTTCAGCTGCCTGGTAGTACTTACTGTCAGCATTCAATGATACGGCAGTAACATTTAACTGGGTATCTCTTTTTAATAAAACGGATGCCAAAAGACCGTAATCGCCATTACGGTTGTTACCACATAAAATGAGAATGTTGCGCTTGTCTAAGGAGATGATCTTATCCTCCCGAGACCTGGCAACGGACAATATTAACTCACCTTCGCTAAAGCGTCTTAAGTTATAGTCTCTTCTTTCGACTTTCTTCATTTCCTCTATGGTAACGATTTTCATATTCAGGCCTTTCTAGAATCCATTATCAGAAAGAAGCAAGCTTCTGCTTACTTCTTTGGTTTATAAAACATTCTGTTATCTAATGAGAAGATACGTCCGGTAAATTCTCCTTCTTTGGTCTTATCGATTTCCTTCTTGATCATTGTCATTCTGGCATCGAAGTCATCGATGTAATGCAATGCCTCTGCTTCTAAGGTTGATGGTAATACTGGTGAGCCGTATTCATACTGACCATGATGTGATAATACCATGTGTCTTAACAAGGTAACAGTCTCACCTTCAATGCCCAGTTCATCAGCTGTTTCCTGAACCATGGTCTGAGAAATTGAAATATGACCTAACAACTTTCCTTCAAGAGTATATTCGGTAACACTTACGCCACCTAATTCCTTGATCTTACCAATGTCATGCAATAAGACACCGGCACATAACAAGTCTCTGTCCAGATATGGATAAAGATCGCATACCGTATTTGCCAGGTTAAGCATTCCAGTAATGTGGGTAGCCAAGCCGCCATAGAATTCATGATGATTTTTTGCGGCAGCCGGTGAAGAGAATATTTCCTTATCGTATTTGTTATAGAGTGCTGAAACAATTGCCTTTATTTCAAAGTTATCGATGTTGTCAATTGCGCCATAAATTGTCTGACGCAGTCTTTCCATTGGAATTGGTGAACCCTGAATGAATTCACCCATGTCAACGTCACTTTGATCAACAGCCTTAACATCTATGACCTTAAGCTGCAGATTATTACGATACATGATGACATCCGCAATGACGTCAATTACCTTACCGGCAACTACTACAGCCTGCTGATCAGGCTTAACATCCCAGAGTTTACCGTC
>JAFUCG010000171.1 GCA_017459795.1 Erysipelotrichaceae bacterium
GCAGTGGCTGATTACATTGATTTCTACAATAAGCGACGCCCTCAACGCAAATTAAAAGGCATGACTCCTGAACAATTCAGATCGTCATACCTTTCATCCCGGTCTTTTTTATGAGTGTCCCATTTTTGTGGGGCAGTTCAATTATGGCGCTTTTAATTGTTATCTAAATCATAATATTTATTATACTGCGATTGGAATGTTTCTGATCTGTTCACCAGCTTGATAGTCTTCAACATGGAGATCATCAGTGGTGAAATCATAGAAGTTCTTGATCTCAGGATTTAACCATACCTTAGGAGCTGGATATTCTTCACGTTTGATCAGCCCTTTTATTATGTCAACGTGACGGTCGTAAATGTGAGCATCAGCGATTACGTGAATTAGTTCGCCAGCGATCATGCCACTGACCTGAGCAACCATCATTAACAAGATGGCATACTGACATACGTTCCAGTTATTGGCTGCCAAGATATCCTGAGAACGCTGATTAAGAACAGCGTTTAATACCTTATTTCCATCCTTGTCCTTGGTGACGTTATAAGTCATGCTGTAGGCACATGGTTCAAGATGGCCGCCATCAAGATACTGAGGAATGAACATGTTCGTAATGATTCTTCTGGAATATGGATTCTTCTTGATCTCGTTTAAGACGAAGTCCATCTGGTCCATGACGTTACCGTTTCTGGAATCCTTCTGACCGATTACATAACCGTAACAGGTACCGATTGAGCCTTCTGCATCAGCCCATTCATCCCAGATGTGTGGCTTTAAGTCATGAATGTTATTGCTCTTGCGCTGATAGATCCACAATACTTCATCCATGGCGCTCTTGAGAGCGGTCTTTCTTAAAGTTAGAGCAGGGAATTCCTCTCTTAAATCATATCTGTTAACTACCCCGAATTTCTTAATGGTATATGCCTTTTCGTTTGTGTCTGTCCAGATAGGTCTGACGTTACCGTCACTGGTATCGGTACCGTTTTCGATAATGTCCTGGCACATCTGCTTAAAAAGTTTGTCTGCCTTACTCATTGTGTTTTCACCTCATTAAAAATACTTTAACATACATTGAATGTTTTTACAAAAGCATATATAATAATTCCCGGTAATCATATCCCTATAACGGACGTGAAGAACGATCCACGGGAATGAAAGCGGAGGAAAAAACATGAGAAACGAAAAAACAAAAAAGCTTGTTGGTACAGCCTTGCTGGCAGCCGTAATTGTCGTCTTACAGACAGTCGCCAGCGGAATTAAGATAGGGCAGTTTACACCAACTTTTTCTTTGATTCCAATCATCATCGGTGCCATTCTCTATGGCCCAATGGCAGGTGCATTCCTGGGTTTGGTATTTGGAGTCATAGTTGTAATTGCGGTATTATCTGGAGCTGAGGCTTTCAGCACAATGATGTTAACAGCCAATCCGGTAATGACCATCTTCTTATGCCTGTTTAAAGGCGCCATGGCAGGCTTTGTTCCTGGTCTGGTATATCAGGCATGGAAGGACAAAAACGAGCTTGTAGCTACAGCTGTAGCCAGCGTACTTGCTCCATTAATGAACACAGGCATCTTCTCAATTGGCTTATTGACAGTATTCAAGCCAATCGCTGATGAAGTTGGTGCTTCATTAGGCTTCAGCGGTGCTGCACAATTCATCTTGGTTGGCATCATCGGTTTGAATTTCTTAGTAGAACTTGGTATTAACGTCGTATTGGTACCGGTAGTTACCAGAATCATTAAGAGCGTTAAGTTATAGGAGGCAACATGTTATTAACTGTAGATATGGGCAACACCCACATTGAAATCGGCTTGTTAGAAGGCGATGAAGTAGTTTTATCCAGAAGAATAAAGACAGATACGGAAAAGACTGAAACAGAATATGCCGTTCTGATCCATACCATCTTTGAAATCAATAAAATTGACATCAATGACATTGAGGGTGCAATCATATCATCAGTTGTACCGCCTCTGACCCGTTACATCAGAGAAGCAATCAAGTCAGTAACCGGCAAGACAGCCTTGGTTGTTGCTCCTGGCATTAAGACAGGCTTGAAGATGAAGGTTGAAGATCCAAAGATCATTGGTGCAGACTTAATTGTCGGTGCCGTAGCAGGCATTGAACAGCAGGGGGCTCCGTTACTGATCGTTGACATGGGCACAGCCACAACCATCATGGCCATTGACAAGGACAAGCAGTTCCTTGGTGGGGCAGTAATGCCTGGTGTCATGTTATCAATCAATGCCTTATCATCAGGTACTTCTCAATTGCCAAGCATCAGCATTGAAGCACCTAAGAAGGTCATTAATTCCGGAACAATTGAAGCCATGCAGTCAGGCATCGTTTATGGCCAGGCTTCATTAATTGACGGCATGCTGACAAAAATGAAGAGGGAATTAGGCTATGATACAAAGGTCATCGCAACCGGTGGCTTAGCCAAGTTAATTACTCCATATTGTGAAACGGAAATGACCCTTGACAGTGAACTGATGCTTAAGGGCTTGAAAATCATTTACGATAAGAATCAGAAAATGTAGCTATTCAGCTACATTTTCATTTTTCTCAACCGTGAATAATGAAACTCTTTCGGCTAATAATACTGTTTCTTCATCACGTTTTACCAAACGTCCCTTAATGGCTATCTTTTCACCTGTCTGATGTTTTTCTTTTATGATTTCACCAAC
>JAFUCG010000172.1 GCA_017459795.1 Erysipelotrichaceae bacterium
AAGCCTCAGTCTGTTGTCTGTTTTAATTATCGTTTTTCCTAATTTAAGTATAACCCATTGTCTTTGAAAAATCAGTACTTCCTGATTCTTTTTATCGTGCTTGTTTCTTCATATAAAGAGAAATCCACATCTTTTTCTGCTATTATGTGAAGTTATCTTTTCTTAACTTAATGACATTTGTTAATTACCGCCCTTATAGATTTCATACTGTCCAGCCGCATATATCTTATAGCGCCTTGGTTCAATGTTATATGATTCAAAGGTGTCTATCAGATTCGTATATGCAATGTCTCTGGTATTGCACTCCTGGGAAATGTGAGCCAATACTATTTCCTTGGTCTTGGGACCAATTACATCAGCCAGTATTTCCGCAGACTGTTCATTGCTTAAATGACCGTAGTCAGAAACGATTCTGCTTTTAAGATATTGCGGTCTGTTTGAACTCATGAGCATGACTGTATCATAGTTACTTTCCATGATATAGTAATCCGCATTTTTAATGAGTTCCTTATTGTTGTGGGAAAGATAACCGGTGTCAGTAACACTGACGATGGTTTCCTTGCCGTCAGTTATGATGTAGCCTACCGTGTCTCTGGTATCATGAGACAATGGTATCGGTGTTACTTTGAAGTTCCCTATTTCAAAGTCTTCGAATGGTTCAACATGATGTTCATCCATTACGCTTTTTACCTCACAAGGTGAGTATACGGGGATCGTCTTGAACATATCTACCTGCTTGATATGATCGGAATGTTCATGCGTGATTAATAAGGCAGCTGCCTTAAGATAATCAAGCTCCAGCTTTTCAAATGAATTCTTCAGATATCTCTTTGTGGTTCCACAGTCGATTACCAAAAATTCATCACCGGACTTAACTACCGTGCAGTTGCCTTTAGAACCGCTTGCGATTAAGTAAAATTCCATGAACTAACAAGGGAAAATAGAGCACGGGTCGATTCTTACTCCGTTTACTCTGACGTCAACGTGAACGTGTGGCGTATCCGCCAGACCGGTCATGCCGACTTCTCCAATGTACATTCCTTTCGTTACAACTGTCCCTACAGGTAAAGGACCCTTGGTTCTCATGTGCAGATATCTGACAATGATACCGTCACCATGATCGATGATGTAATACCAACCCATGTCCCACCACCAGCCATTGGCAGTAATGACACCGTCTTCTGCCGCATATAATTCACTGTAGTGATTGTATCTGTTCTGAACATCTATGCCGCTGTGCCCTGCATAACAGTAGTAGTCACAGATGACTACCGGATTATCAACAGGGAATCTGAATGACTTATCTCCGGTATCGATATATGTTGATCCCGAGCCAACATGAATGATTTTACCCTGGGCTTCCTTTGTGACAACAGAAGATATCTGTTTGTAACTGGTCAGTTTACCGTTAACGTATACTTCCCTGTATACAACGTCCTTACTGCCATCCCAGCCTTCCTGCACGACATTGGCGTAACCGGCTGCCATGCTTGGATCCTTTACATATTCGGTTTCAGGCTGATAAATTATTTCAGAAACCATCCTTTCACGCTCTACAACAATCGTAATGACCGGGTTATAGAAAGTTACGTTTAATTCCATCCCTTCCTGTAAGGCCTGATTTTCACTTCTTAACTGATCATTGATGATTACTAACTGCTCAGCCGTCAGACCATGAGCCATGGCGATACCGGCAACGGTATCAAGATTCTGAACTGTATAATATTCAAGTTCAGGATCCTTACCATAGGCAAGATAATTAATGATCTCACTTTCATCCTTCAGGATCTCTCTTGAACTGGCAACTACCTTGGTGCTCTTGATCTGTTCTTCAACATAGACGTTCATGTCCTTTTCGCCATAGGTGGTTAATGGATCAACCTTGTTATTCTTTTCCAAGGTTGAGAAAGTTTCCTCATCAACAAAACTGCTTACCAGTTTTCTTAGGGCTGATCTGAAATCATCATTGCTTCTTACATAGATGACTTCTTCATCGCCAATGGTTATCTGATAGGCTTCAACAGAAAACAGGTCGTTGTCGATCAGATACTGTTGAATGTCCTTATCCTTATTTTCATACTCCATGTAGGTCTTTTCCTCATAGAGATAAATGTCTTCGTTATATTTAATGTTCGCATTTTCGAAATAGTCGCGGTAATAAAGGTCATAGGCCTGATTCTTGGCCTTTTCCAAGATACTTGTATCGTAAATGGCGCCTAACAGCTTGTCCTGGTAATAAACCTTGGTAATTGGAACAGGCTTTTCATACATGCCGACAATACGCTGATTGACAATTGATTCCTCAGCCTTCATTGACTGATTGGCCTTGGCAACGTTATTGTCCTGTAAGACGAACGCCAAAACAACCGCCGCAACAGCCGCGATTATTACGCTCAACCATTTCTTACTGTTCTGGTTTTTAGTCATCATCCTTCTCCTTATCATAGAATGAGTTCAGATTAGGCTGGAACATCAGAGTTATTTCACCGGTCTGACCATTACGGTGCTTACCGATAATGACATTTTCCTCGAAGCAGGCATTTACAGGTACTTCTTCCTGTGGTTCCTGATCATCAGCCTTGATCTTGGCTGGACGGTATAAGAATAATACAACGTCAGCGTCCTGCTCAATTGAGCCGGATTCTCTTAGGTCTGATAACATAGGCTTATTGTCGCCTCTTCTCTGTTCAACCAGACGAGATAACTGTGACAAGGCAATTACCGGAACCTTAAGTTCTCTGGCCAATGCCTTTAAGGAACGTGAAATGTCTGATACTTCCTGCTGACGGTTATCGGCACCTCTTGATGTAGATGGTGCAATAAGTTGCAGGTAGTCAATGATGATTAGATCCAAGGTACCGTCAGCCTTCAGCTTACGGCACTTGGCAAAGATCTCATTAACCTTTATTGATGGGCTGTCATCCATGAAGATGTTAGCCTTTCTCATCTGTTCTGCCCCATTCTGCAAGGCACCCCAGTCATCATTCTCCAAACCATTACCGGTTCTTAACTTGTAGTTATCAACCTTGGCAACGTTACTTAACATACGGGTACCTAACTGTAATACCGGCATTTCAAGTGAGAATATCGCTACGCTCTTCTTAAATCTCAGAGCGGAATTTAACGCTATGTTAAGCGCAAAGGCTGTCTTACCTACAGAAGGTCTGGCAGCTAAGATAATTAAATCGCCAGGCTGGAAACCGTTAGTGTAACTGTCCAGGCTGTAGAAGCCGCTAGGTACACCGGTCATGCCCTTCTTGGTTTCTGATTCCTTAATGCGGTTAATTACCTCATCCATGGCTGTCTTGGAGCTTACGAAGTCACTTGTCTTCAAGCTTCTGGTAACATCCATGATCTTGTTTTCAGCATCAGCCAACAGATCGGTAAAGTCTGTTCCACCGGTCGTGTAGCTGTTATCAATGATCTCATTACATCTTTCAATAAGTCTTCTTAAGGTAGCCTTTTCCTGAATGGTCTTGATGTAGAACTCAGCGTTCTGTTCACTGAAGGCCAGATCAGTAAGTTGGGCAATGTACTCAGCACCGCCGACTACGGAAAGCTGCTGTAAGTCATTTAAGGCCGTTATGACGTTGGCAATGTCGATCGGGATCTTCTTATCAGACAGGCTTAAAAGAACTCTATAGATCCTTCTGTGAGCATCCTTATAGAATTCTTCCGGCTGTAAGTTTTCTTCATATGCGGTGTTTATCTTCTCCGGATAAACGATTAACGTACCTAATAACGACTGTTCAGCCTCAATGCTGCTTGGTAACTGCGGCATGAAAACGCCCCCTTACTGTGCTTCAATATTTACATTAACTGTGGCTACTACGCCCTTGAATAATTCAACCTTGATCTTATGCATGCCTAATTCGGTTAAGTTGGCATTGTCTAAGAACTTTCTCTTATCAACTGTGATGCCATATTCCTTACCTAAGGTTTCAGCAATCTTGGCAGTTGATACGGAACCGAACATCCTACCGTCATTGCCGGCCTTGACCTTAAATGACAGGGTAAGCTTTTCCAGTTTTTCCTTCTGCTTCTCAGCTTCTCTCTTCTTTTCAGCTAACAAGGCTGCGTCTTCAGCCTTCTGCTGATTCAATATTTCCATTGACTTCTTTGTTGCCTCAACGGCTAAGCCATTCTTAACGAGATAATTACGGCCATAACCGTCAGCGACTTCCTTGACGTCGCCCTTCTTACCAACATTCTTTACATCACTCAACAGAATTACCTTCATTAGAATCAACTCCCTCTAAATACTTCTTTATGGATTCCTTCAGTTCAGCAGTCAACGCACTTACTGAACTGTTTGTACGCTGTAAGCCGGCTGCGGTAAAGTGACCGCCACCGCCCATTCTCTCCAGAATGATCTGGACGTTAATGTTTCCGTTACTGCGTCCTGACAAGGCCCAGGTATCATCAGTGATCTGAGCAATGACAAACGCTGCATCAATGTTCTTGATCGTCAGGATGTAGTTAGCTACCTGTGAAACGATCGTACGGGTAATGATGCCTTCCTTTTCCGGTAAAGCCGCAATGATGATGTTATCATTGACTGCTTCACTGTACTTCAATACCTTGGTCTTGGTTTCAAACTGCTGCAGGGTATCCTTAAGCCATTCATTGGCCATGGTGATGTCTGCTCCTTCCTTACGCAGGTAAGCGCAGACTTCAAAGCTTCTGCTTGAGCAGCGGCTCTTAAAGCCGTCTGTATCAACCAACAGACCTGTATACATGAAGGTTGACTCGAATTCATCAAGTTCAACTCTTACCGGCTGATATTCAATTAATTCCGTAACAAGTTCAACAGCTGATGATGATGCCGGTTCATTGTAGATCATCATTGCCTTGACATTGGTTTCTGACTTTCTTCTGTGGTGGTCAATTACGACAACCTTCTTGCTTCTGCTGACAAGTTCACTTGCGGCGGTAAGATCCATACTCTGATGGTCACATATTACTACCAGTGAATCCTTTGTCATCATTTCCAAGGCATCAGCCTCACTGATAAGGTTATGCATGCTGCTGAAATGTTCATAGTTATCTTCAACGACCTTCTTGGCCACATTTTCAACAGTGATTCCCTTGATGATGATGTAAGCTTTCTTGTCAAAGGCCTGTACGAAGCGGCTGACGCCGATACAGGAGCCGATTGCGTCAAAGTCAGCGTCCTTATGCGGTACGATGAATACCTTGTCACTGTCCTTTATAATGCCTCTTAAGGTCTGGGCAATTACTCTTACTCTGACCTTGCTGGTCTTTTCAGAAGCCTCTGAAGACTGGCCAAAGAACTGAACTTCATCACCATAGCTCTTGACCGCTACCTGGTCGCCACCTCTGGACAATACCAGTTCAAGAAGATCATTAATCATGTTATCAAGTTCCATGAAATCTGAAGTGCCTCTAGCAAAGGCCATTGAAGCGGTAATCGCAACTGAAAGATTGCCAGCTTCCTTCTTGATGTCTTCCAGAATGGTGAAGTTATCATCAAGCATCTGGCCAAAGTGTTCCTCATTCATTACAACTAAGAATCTGTCGCTTCTTAGTCTTCTGACCATTGAGTCATACTGCTTGCACCAGTCTACGATCTTCTGACGGATATTGGTATTGATGGCAGCGATCTTCTGCTCATCTTCATACTGAACCGTTTCATCGTAGTTATCCAAGTGGATCAGACCCAATACTACCTTTTCCTTATTGTAAGTGTCACTGATCTTATTGATCTCCGTAACATCCTTTACATAAAGAACACGGGAAGTATCACTCCTGGTAAATTCATATTTCCTGCCGTCAATTTCAAATACGGCATTGTCACTGTCTCCGTTTAAGAGTATTTCACTTCCTGGAATGCTGCGGGTGATCTTTTCACCTATTAAGGTGATGTTTCTTTCCTCAAACAACTCACTTGCCCAGGTAGCCTCATAATCATCGTTATAAATGATTACGCCGATCTGGCCGTGCGTCATGGCATTCTTGGCCTCAGTACCTAAGATACGGGAAATGCTGATGACTCTTTCCTTCTTTTCCTTTTCATAGGCATAGATGATATATACAACACCAACAGCGTCAACCAGGGTAAAAATCGCTGCGACCAATGAGAATGGCTGTTTGAACACAAACTGCAGCACGACTAAAACAATTACCTGAATGACAAATACAGCTATGGCACCGAATTTCAATCTGTCAGTATTATTTTCCATTGAGGTTTATCTCCCTTACAATTCTTTCTCTGGTATTTGAGAACATGTCCACTAATCCAAGGGCATATGTCAAATACGGCATGAAAATCATCAGCATGATGATTGGTAATACAAATAAGGCTCTCTTCTTTGGATCAGGGTATCTGGCCGCCAGAAATACGACGACAAGAATGTATCCATAGAACATGCAGAACGCATAAACAATCATCAGTAATGGAATTATTATGTCATCATATTGTGTAATCCCTGTGACATTTGCGAACACCACGGATATCAGCACGCTGAAACAGAACAGTTTGATGATGAGCGGTGCCTTGATCTGAGCCAGCGGTATCATTGGCGGCAAGTCCATCTTAAGTTTCTTAAGAACCAGGAACGCCAGTAAATGAACCAGGATACCTTCCATTACGCTGGTCAGAATTGATGATATGACAATTATGGTAAGGATGAATCTGCTCGTTGTCATGTAGCCTACGGCACTCTCTGCACCAGGTACACTGGAAATGAACATATTGATCGTTTCCTTAACATATGCGATATCACTACTTAAATCATAACCAAAAACACCGGCTAACGCAAAGGTTGTGACAAACATTACGATTAATGATACGACAATAACGGACAAAATGAGCTGGAAAGCGTTCAAACCCTTTGTCACACCAAAGCCGTAAACAATGCCGGCAATTACGGATGCTAATACATAAAATGTCGTGACCGGTGTGGCAATGATGAATGATAACAACACCATTGAAACACCCATTACCAGAGTCTGCTTAACGCCAAACTTCAGGCAATAGACAATGACCGGCAATGGTACAATCCAAAACAGGAAAGTATCAAGGAAGCCTGCCATCTGTCTGTTCACGAACAACAACACACCTAATAAGGCACTTAGCAATGCCCCATAGGTAATACTGTTAACTCTGCTGTTTCTCATAAAACACCTATAGAAAAACCTCCGAAAAGTAATCGGAGGTTAAATGTTAATTAGTCGATAACGTATGGAATTAAAGCCATCTGACGAGCACGTTTGATAGCGACTGCTAACATACGCTGATACTTTGCGCTGGTACCTGTAACTCTTCTTGGAATAATCTTACCATTACCAGAGATGAACTTCTTTAACAGTTCTGTATCTTTATAGTCGATGTACTTGATGTTATTCTTTGTGAAGTAACATACTTTCTTACGACTTGGACGCTGCTTTTTATTATAAGCCATAATATACTCCTTTCTTTAGAAAGGCAGATCATCACTTGAAATATTCAGTGTCGGTGTGCTGTCTACCATGTCATCATAAGCACTGTCATCAGGGTAATAACCACTGTTATCCTGAGAAGGTCTGTTATCACTGCTGTTCTTACTGTCTAAGAATGTCAGACTGTCGCATACGACCTCCGTGACGTATACTTTCTTTCCAGGACTGTTAGGATCATCATAGTTACGTGTCTGAATACGTCCCTGAATACCTATCTGTGAACCCTTATGTGTGTACTGAGCCATTAAATCAGCAACCTGATTCCAGGCAACACAACTGATAAAATCTGCCGTTGGCTGGTTAGGATCCTGATTAGATCCTCTTCTGCGATCAACCGCCAATGTAAATGATAATACTGATCTTCCTGATGCTGTCTTGCGCACCATTGGATCTCTGGTCAAACGACCAACTAATACAACATTATTAATCATTTAAGTCACCTCTTATTTTTCTTCCAGGTTGACGATCAAATGACGAACTACATTCTGGTTGATTCTGCAGATACGATCAAGTTCAGCAACTGCTTCTTTTTCTGCACTGAATGTAACCACGACGTAATATCCCTTTGTCATATCTTCAATACGGTAAGCGAATTCTTTCATTCCCCATTCATCTACTTTTTCAATTGTACCGCCATTGTTTGTGATGATTGCGTGCAATGTTTCGATAGTAGACTGACGAGCTGCTTCTTCCAATGAAGATTTCAGGATGTACATGATCTCATATTTACGCATGTCTTTACCTCCTTCTGGTCTATTGGCCTTTTCAGGCAAGGAGTAAACGTCA
>JAFUCG010000173.1 GCA_017459795.1 Erysipelotrichaceae bacterium
ATAAAAAATATAACAGCTTTTCACTGTTATATTCTTGTTTCAAATACTTTTCCGCACTTTGGACATCTGACATTATTTGTTCCTTTTCTGATTGGAAGTCTTAATGTCTGATGACAATTAGGGCAGGTCCTGTAACGGTATGTCTTTCTGTCTCTGATTCTCTTATAGAGTAATGAGAACTTTGATCTGATGCCTTTGGTAGCGTTCAGATAGATTTCATTTTCTCTTCTTCTGGCCGCATAATTACGGGAGAATACTCTGAATAAGGCATAGAAGAAGACAAACAGTTCCAGGAAGTTAACTATTGGATTTCTGGTTAAGAATAACAGAACCATCAAGATGACAAGCAGGAAGGTGAGGAACTGATACAGTTCATCAACGCCATAACGGCCCTGCATGAATCTCATTAGTCTGTCTCTGAATTTGTTCATTTAAATACACACCTCACTATAGACAATAGAAACACCATAAAGGTGAAATGATTCTGCCGCCGAATAATCCACACAGGAACTGCAAGATAAGATATGATACACAGATCCTGGAGAAATTGGTTGGACGGTTATAGGTACGGCTACGGTAACTGTACTGCTTACGGCCGCTTCTGATCACATTCAGTAAGTTCTGATAATCAGGATTATTAGGATCGTACTTGCAAGCCATTTCAGCATGCTGAAGGGCAGTAACACGGTTGCCAAGATAATAGTTGGCATAAGCACTGTAGTAATACCATTCAGCTGATTTAACTTCAATGGTACTTAAGACATACAGAGCTTCCTTATAGGCACCGTTCTGCAGGTATACTCTGACGCTGTCCAAATCACTGTAGGTGCGGGACTGCTGCTGGTTACGCTGATTAAAACCGGTAAAGTCATAGTAGGTGAAAGGACCATAACTGTACCCATTGGAATACGGGTTTGAATAGTTATTGTAAGACTGCTGCTGTTGCTGGTAAGAATTGGCGGTGCCGTTTTTAATGGCATCATAGGCCGCATTGATCTCACTCATTTTCTCGGCAGCTTCTGCGTTATTAGGATTCAAGTCAGGATGATATTTCTTAGCCAGTTTACGGTACTGTCTGGTTATTTCTTCATGACTGGCATTTCTGGAAACTCCTAATACTTCGTAAGGATCTCTCATTTATTCTTCCTTTCTCTGGCTTTTTTCAAATCATATACATTCCAGACGCCTGCATACAATACATTATCTAATATTTCACGGTATTTGTCATCAATTGGTAACTTATCGTATTCCTCAACACAGTCACTCATGATCGATTCCATGATGTCCTCAATGTTCTTCATGTCAATTGTTATGAGCGGGTTATACCTTTGTTTGATCAAATCTTCCTTGAGGTCCATGCAGGCATCCATGATGTAGATGAACTTGCCTAAGTGGAAACCGAACTGCTGCAGGGTATCTGTGTATTCATCCTGTTTGTAGGTAAATACCTGAGCAAACAGGGTGCCGAAACAATTGGCAGGAATGTCAGGATTGGTAATGTTCTGTCTTTCCATTTCTGAATTGTCCTCTAAACATTTTTTTATGATTTTGCACTGTTCAGGATATCTTGCCTCGATCTGATTAATGTATTCCTGCATCTTTTCAGCGTTCTTCTTGCTTTTGAGATTATGGTCATCCATGAAGTCATCAAGATACTTATAGTAGGTTAATAACAGATTCATGTCGGCAGCGAACTTGCTATAGTCATTGTACCAATAGCCGTGCTTTCTTAGCGGATGGGCAGGGCACCTTTCTTCACCATAGGTGTTTTCCGGCTTGTAAATAGCCGTAAATAACATCGCAACAAAGGTCAGATCATAGGAAACGCTGGAGCGTCCGACTAATCCATAGGAATCAGAAAGACACTTACACAGGCCGCAATAGCATTCCTTGTAGATCTTCTTGTTTACATCATTCATGTTTTCAGGATTGTATACCAGATAACCAAACATTGAATTAGCACTCCTTTGCTCCGATTGCTAAAATTATAATTTAATTTGCATGGATAGTCAATAATTACGAATATGTTGCCTCCAAAAATAAAACAGGCTGTGGTAAAGCCTGTTTACTGTGAGACATTCTTTATGATCAGAAGTTGTAGTTGTCATAGCCATATTCGTTCTGGAAAGTATCCTGAACTAATACGACATCCTTGACAGAAGGGATCTCTTCCATGATCCAGTTCTTAATACCGTTATTCAGTGTTACGTCAATTAATGAACAGCCAACGCAGGCACCAAGTAATCTGACGGTAACGATGTCATTGTCATAGCCAACGAATTCAATGTCGCCGCCATCACCCATGATGTATGGTCTTAAATGTTCAATGATCTTTCTAACATGTTTTTCGATATCTTCCTTTGGCTTTACTTCATCCATATATATCATCTCCCCACAAATATCAAATAGTAAACATAACTGGTAGCCAGCCCAACAATGATGCCGCCAAGCACTTCCAGGTAAGTATGTCCGAGCACTTCCTTCATCTTCTTATGATAGATAGGATCATCTATCTTAAGGTTGCCTAATTCAACGAGGTCATCTATCAGCTTCTTGGTTAAGGTAATGTTCTGACCGGCATAGTATCTTACGTTACAGGCATCAAACAAGATGACAAGTGAGAATACCAGCGTAATGGCAAACATTGTACTGGAGAATTTCTCCATTAAGCCAACGCTGAGGCAAAGTGCTGAGACAAGGGCGCTGTGGCTGCTAGGCATGCCGCCGCTTGCCAATAGTAGTATGGGTTTCCATTCCCGATGAAACACATAAACTATCAACGGTTTCAAGATCTGCGCTATTACCAATGCGATAATTGCAGAATAAAATGGATACATTCTATCTAACATAAACTACCTCTGCATCATTATAAATGAAGGACTTATAAAGTTCAAATATTATGATATAATTTAAAAGGTGATAAAACAGATGGTTTATTCTGCAGGACAGGTAGTACAGGGAACAATAACAGGCATCATGCCATATGGAGCATTCGTCAAGATCGATAATTACACCGACGGACTGATTCATATTTCCGAAATCAATGATTCATATGTCAATAATGTCTCTCAGTTTCTCAAGCAGGGTGAAAAGGTGATCGTTAAGATAATAGATGTCGATAAGACCAATGGTCAGCTCAAACTATCTTTAAAAGCCGTACAGCCGCCGAGAAGAAGTCATCTGAGATACAAGAATCTGAATTCAATCAACAAGTATAATGGATTCAGAAGTTTAAAGGAAAAGCTGCCTGAGTGGATAAGGGAGGAGTCAGACAAATGAAAATCAACTTTGAACACGCACTATTAAAAGAAAACATCGCAGATTATCAGGACAGAGTTAATGAAATTCATGAGCTGCTGTTCAAAAGAGAATGTAAGGGAAATGACTTCCTGGGTTGGTTAGACTGGCCATATGAATATGACAAGGAAGAATTTGCCAGAATCAAGGAAGTAGGTAAGGAAATCAGAGAAAACGCAGATGTATTATTAGTCTGCGGTATCGGCGGATCATACCTTGGCGCAAGAAGTGCCATCGAAATGATGAAGGGTTTATATCCAGATGACAAGCCTGAAATCATTTATACAGGCAATGGCTTATCATCAACATATTTATATCAGGTATTAAATCACATCAAGGGTAAGAGCGTTTATCTGAACGTCATCTCAAAGTCAGGTACAACAACTGAAACAGCAGTAGCATTCAGACTGTTCCAGCAGTACATTGAAGAAACCTATGGTGAAGAAGAAGCTTCAAAGCGTATCATTGCGACAACAGACAAGGCAAGAGGTACTTTAAAGAACTTATCTGATGTCAAGGGTTACAGAGAATTTGTAATTCCAGATGACATGGGCGGTCGTTATAGCGTATTCAGCGCCGTTGGCTTGATTCCAATCGCAGCAGCCGGCCTGGATATCGAAGAATTATTCAAGGGCTGTCAGAAGGCTTATGAAGACTTCAAGACTCCAGATCTGAGCAAGAACATTGCTTACCAGTACGCTGTCGCAAGACGTATCCTGGAAAACCAGGGTAAGGGAATCGAATTGTTCGTTTCTTACGAACCATCAA
>JAFUCG010000016.1 GCA_017459795.1 Erysipelotrichaceae bacterium
CATGATTTCCTTTAATCTGGCATTAACGTCTTCAAATGTCCATGAAAGTCTCTGTGAGTTCTGGGACATTTCCAAAGCTGAAACACTTACGCCACCGGCATTGGCTGCCTTGGCCGGCATGTAGAGAATGCCGCTGTTGACGAACTGTTCAATTGCCTCCAAGTCACTCGGCATGTTGGCTCCTTCAGCCACGCACCAGCAACCATTTCCCAACAGTGTCTTGGCACTTTCGCCATTAATTTCATTCTGAGTAGCACATGGTAAGGCAATGTCGCACTTTACATTCCATGGCTTTTCATTTTCATGATATTCAGCTGCAGGAGCATAATTAAGATATTCCTTTATTCTGGCTCTGTCCTGCAGTTTGATCTTCTTTAATACATCCAGGTTAATGCCGTTGGCATCATATATATATCCATTTGAATCTGAAGCCGTAACGACCTTGCCGCCTAACTGATGGGCCTTTTCAATGGCAAAGATAGCTACGTTGCCGCTTCCAGAAACAACGATCGTCTTGCCTTCAATTGACTTACCTGCTCTTCTGATCATTTCATCGGTAATGTATAACAGACCGTAACCTGTAGCTTCTGTTCTGGTTAAGGAGCCGCCATAGCTTAAACCCTTACCGGTGAAGACGCCTTCATATAAGCCTGTAAGACGCTTGTACTGGCCATAGAGGTAACCTATTTCTCTGGCACCAACGCCAATGTCACCAGCCGGTACGTCTTCATCAGCCCCAATGTGACGGTATAATTCATTCATGAAGCTCTGACAGAATGCCATTACTTCCCTGTCACTCTTGCCATGAGGGTCAAAATCACTTCCGCCCTTGCCGCCGCCAATCGGTAAACCGGTAAGTGAGTTCTTGAAGATCTGTTCAAAACCTAAGAACTTCAGGATGCCCTGGTTAACTGACGGATGGAATCTTAAGCCACCCTTGTAAGGTCCAATTGCACTGTTAAACTGGACCCTGTAACCTCTGTTGACCTGCACTTTACCATTATCATCGACCCATGGAACTCTGAAGGAAATGATTCTTTCCGGTTCTACAAGTCTTTCCAGAAGAGATATCTTACGGTATCTTTCCTCATTGGCTTCTATGACAGGTGCAAGAGAATCCAATACTTCCTTTACTGCCTGTAAGAACTCCTTTTCATGAGGATATTTAACTGTTAGCGTTTCATAAACTTCGCTGATATATGACATAAAGTGCGCCTCCTTAATAATTTCTTAAATTATAATCATTTTTCCCATATTTCTTCAATAATGCGGTATTATTTTGGCAAGGAATGATGAATATTGTGTGAACATTCCTGACAAGTCGGTAGGATTTGTAATATAATATTTAATTGTTTATAATAACTTGGGTGATTACATGATAGGATATCCGAACAAAAAGGCAACGTATACAGTTGAAAATGAAGTGTCATATTCCCGCAGAGGCATGTCCCTGGAAGATGACATCAATGATACTAACAAGTATTATCTCGAGGCTGACATCGCTGCCGTTCACAAGAAACCTACTCCTATCACGATCGTAAACGTTGACTACAAGTCACGTTCTACCGCCAAGATCACGGAAGCCTATTTCCAGGTCCCTTCAACTACGGACTACAATGGGGTCTACAGAGGACAGTATCTGGATTTCGAGGCCAAGGAAACCCATTCCAAGACCGCCTTCCGCTTGGCAATCATACACCCGCATCAGTTACAGCATCTGGCAAGAGTGATCAAGTATGGAGGCATCGCCTTCCTGATTGTCCGCTTTGTAGCTCATGATGAAACCTACTTCGTCATGGCCAAGGATCTGCTGGATGAAATTGATAGGACAACGGCTAAATCAATCAAGTACAGCTGGTTCAAGGAAAACTGTATTTTGATTCCATATAACTACGTTATCAAAATTGACTATCTGAAAGTAATTGACAGATTATTGGATGGAGGAAAATAAAATGGCTCTTTTTAAGAAAAAAAGTGACAACAACCGCAAAGC
>JAFUCG010000174.1 GCA_017459795.1 Erysipelotrichaceae bacterium
CATTTAAAGATTAGATTTTCTCTCACAATGAAACCCTCCTTGCCATTAAAAACTAATTGCTTGATTATTCTAACACAAACTTATATTAAATGACAATACTTTTTTCTATGATATAATAATCACGAGGTAAGGATATGCATACAAGAGAAAATACCAGACAAATCAAAGTTGGAAATATAACTTTAGGCGGTCAGAATAAGGTAATTATTCAGTCAATGACCAATACTAAGACAAAAGATGTCGAAGCAACTGTTGCCCAGATCAAGAAACTTGAAAGCGTTGGCTGCCAGTTAATCAGAGTAGCCGTTCTTGATGAAAAGGACGCAGAAGCAGTAAAGGACATCAAAGCTCAGATCGACATTCCTTTAGTCTGCGACATTCACTTTGACTATAAGTTAGCCATCAAGTGTATTGAAATGGGTGCTGACAAGATCAGACTTAATCCGGGAAACATCGGCAGTGAAGAAAACGTCAGAAAAGTCGTTGAAAAGTGTAAGGAATATAACATCCCTATCAGAATCGGCATTAACAGCGGATCAATTGAAAAAGTTCTGCTTGAGAAATATGGTCACTGTTGTGCAGAGGCAATGATTGAAAGTGCTCAGAAGCACATCGACATTCTTGAGAAACTTGATTTCCATGACATCTGTCTTTCATTCAAGTCTTCCAATGTTCCCATGACAATTGAAGCTTACAGACTGGCTGCTGAAAAATGGGACTACCCTCTTCACTTAGGCTTAACTGAAGCAGGAACAAAGGACTACAGTCTCATAAAGTCATCTGCAGCTCTAGGAACCTTATTAAATGACGGCATTGGTGACACGATCAGAATTTCAATCTCCGATGATTCAGTTGAAGAAGTCAAGGCTGCCAAGAAACTGTTAAAAGCCTTCAACCTTACAACTAACGTACCTGATCTGGTAAGTTGTCCTACATGTGGCAGATTACAGTATGACAGTTTATCAGTAGTTCATGAGATCGAGGAATTCCTGGAAACAGTTAATAAGGACATCAAGGTAGCCATCATGGGCTGTGCAGTAAACGGTCCTGGCGAGGCAAGAGAAGCAGATATTGGAATAGCTGGCGGTGTGAGTGAAGGAATCCTCTTCAAGCATGGCGAAGTAGTCAGAAAGGTCAAGCAGGAAGATCTGGTAAAGGTCTTAAAGGAAGAAATACTTAATTATTAATAAATAATAAGCACATTAGAGAAGCTCTAATGTGCTTTTGCCGTTTTCAATCATGCTATTCAATGATATATATCATAAATAGAAATAATGAATATCATACTTCAAACAAAAGTGTGTCGCCAAATCTATCTTCAACAAGTTTTCTGTTTACCTGATCTATACGGTAGACAACATCAGCCATCTGCCCATACTTTTCATTATGAGTGACCATTATGATACATTTGCCTTGCTTGGCTAATTCATGGAATATTCTCATTACCTCTTCAGCACTTTTATAGTCAAGATTACCGGTAGGTTCATCTGCAATGATAATAGGTGTGTCAGTCATGATGCTTCTGGCAATCGCAACTCTTTGCTGCTCACCACCTGACAGTGATGAAGCTTTTCTTTTGGCTTTTCTTTCATCGATCCCCAGCTCGTTTAATATGTTCTTAATCTTGCTCTTATCAATTTTCTTAACATTTTCACTTATGTCCATGGCTAACTCAACATTTTCAATAGAGTTAAGGTAAGTAAACAGATTATAGTTC
>JAFUCG010000175.1 GCA_017459795.1 Erysipelotrichaceae bacterium
CTAATTATCCTGAACTGGACATCATTGTAAAGCAGCCTGATGTCTGTTACATTACATCTAAGGAATTATATGAAATGTATCCAAATCTTTCAGCCCAGGAAAGAGAAGAAAAGATCGTTAAGGATAAGAAGACTGTCTTCATCATGCAGATAGGTGATAAACTGCCTGATGGCTTGCCGCATGATGGCAGAGCTCCTGACTATGATGATTGGCAGTTAAACGGTGACTTACTGATCTGGTATGACATTCTGGAAAAGCCAGTAGAACTCTCCAGCATGGGCATCAGAGTTGATAAGAATTCACTTGTTTCTCAGTTTGAAAAGGCTAATTGTACTAACAGATTGAATCTTCCATACCATAAAGCCCTGTTAAATGATGAATTACCGTTAACTATGGGCGGAGGAATAGGACAATCCAGATTATGTATGTTATTATTAAATAAAGCACACGTAGGGGAAGTACAGGCCAGCGTTTGGCCTGATGATCTGATAAAGGAATGTCATAATAAAAACATAGAACTGTTATAGGAGGAAAAAGTATGATAGTTGGAGTATTGGGATGTGGAGACATCAGTAAGGAATTCATGTCAGCCAGCAGAAATGCAGATGTTGAAGTAAAGGCCGTTTATCATCGTGAATTTGAAAAGGCATCAGCATTCGCTGAAAATTACGGTTTGGAAAGAGCTTATGACGATTATGATTCTTTCTTAGCCCAGGAAGATGTTGATACAGTTTATGTTGGCTTACCTAACAGCCTGCATTATCCATTTGCCAAGAAGGCAATGCAGGCAGGCAAGAACGTGCTGATTGAAAAGCCATTCTGTTCAAACTTAAGAGAGTTTGATGATCTTGTAAATACAAGCAGAGCCAATAATGTTTATCTCATCGAAATGGACAGAGTAACTTCAATGCCTAACTTTGCCATCGTAAGAGACAGATTAGGAGAATTAGGAAAGATCAGAGCCTGTCAGTTAGACTTCTCTAAGTATTCACGTAAGTATGATGCATTTCTGGCTGGTGAACATGTCAACGTATTTGACAGTGCCTTCTCAGGTGGTGCATTAGCTGACCTTGGCGTATATCTGGTTAACTTCACAGTTGCCTTATTCGGTAAGCCAAACAGTCTGATCTATGTCGCTGATAAGCTTGAAACAGGTGTTGATATTTCTGGTGTATTAGTAATGAAATATCCTGAAATGATCGTTTCAATTACCAACAGCAAGAACTCAATCGGTGACATGGTAACTACTATCCAGGGTGAAAAGGCTACCTTCAGATTAGGTACATCTCCAAGTGTATTCTCAACTGTAGATAAGATTTCAAAGGCTGGAACTGAAAGGATTTCTGAAGAACAGGAATTTGACGGTTCAACTTATACATTGATGGAAATGAAGAGAATCATTGACAATGATGACAGGGCAGCCGGTGAAATCAGACTTGCTCAGTCTAGAAAAGTAATGGAAGTATTACAGTCAGCCAGAAAGAGTGCTGGCATCGTATTCAAGGCTGACGAAGCTTAGGTGAATTATGAAAATCGCATTAGCACAGTTAAACATTAAATGCGGACAGTTATCTATAAACTTTAACAAAATCAGGTTATTAATCGATGAGGCCAAAAGAAAAGGGGCTGAACTCATCGTTTTTCCTGCGCTTGCCGTAAGCGGCTTATGCGTTGGTGACAAGTGGCTTGAAGAGGACTTCAAGGAAACCATTGAACATTACAATGATGAGATCATTAAGATGTCTAGTGGCATTGACATTCTCTTTGGCAGCATTTACCGTCAGCATAACATGTTATTCAGCGCCGGATATTTAGCCAGTAATGGTTCTTTAATTAAGGCTAATACTTCTCTTGATGCCATCTTAAAGGATGAGCCATCATGCTTTAAGGGCTTTGATGAAGATAAATGGTTTACCTTTGGCGCTGGCAAGCAGTACTTTGAATATAAAGGCATGAAACTCGGTGTCAGCATTGCCGATGAATTTGTCGCAAATGACGATGTTGACCTGCAGATCGTATTAGCTAATAAGCCATATACATTCCAAAGTGAAAAGGCTGTAAGAGGTAAATACTTATTTGTAAACAGCGTTGGAACTCAGAATACCGGTAATTCAATCTATGTCATTAAGGGTAACTCAGGTTATTATCAGGATGGTAAGAAGATCTGGGGTGCTGATACAAGCTTCAGCGAACAGCTTATCGTAAGTGAATTAGACGGTAAGGATGATAACGAATCAGAGCAGTCAATGTTAGATGCCTTGTGTTGCGGCATCAGAGAATTTGACCAGGAACAGTTTGCCGGTTCCGTAAAATGGGTCATCGGCTTATCTGGGGGCTTGGACAGTTCAGTAACTGCTTCATTATTAGTCAGAGCCTTAGGAACTGACAGAGTTGTCGGTTATAACATGGCTACTCACTATAACAGCATTCAGACTAAGGATAATGCCAGAAATCTTGCCAACAGATTAGGCATGGAAATAAGAGAAGGCAGCATTGAACCAGTTGTTAACGCTACTGTTCAGGTCTTAAAGGAATATGGCTATACTGATGAATATCCATCATTGGTATATGAGAACATTCAGGCCAGAATCAGAGGACACATGTTATCAACATTTGCCTCTGTAGAAAATGGTGTAATCAGCAACAATGGCAATAAGGTTGAAACAGCCTTAGGCTATTGCACGCTTTATGGCGATTCCATTGGTGCATTATGCCCATTAGCTGATCTGACAAAGGTTCAGTTATTTGATTTATCAAGAGAAATCAATAAGTCATTCAATAAGGAAATCATTCCTCTTAACTTGTTACCGGTTGTAACAGAGGATGGAATTGACTGGGAAACACCGCCATCAGCTGAATTAAGAGATGCGCAAAGAGACCCAATGAAGTGGTTCTATCACGACTACATCATTGATCACATCATGTCTGATCCTGATTATCTGATCAAACTGTTAAGATCTTATAAGTCCAAGGCGATCCTTACTTCTCCAATAGGAAGATGGATAAAGTACTATGGGTTAGATGATCCTAAGGCCTTCATAGAAGATATAGAATGGATCAGAAAGAACATGCAACGTAACATCTTCAAGCGTGTTCAGGCCCCGCCGATCATTGCCTTAAGTGACTCTGCATTTGGTTCTACCAGATATGAAGTACAGGGCAGAGTCGATAACGGTAAGGAATACGAAAAACTTAAAAATGACATATTAAACTCATAGAGAGAGTTCATACTCTCTCTTTTTTAATCATATAACTATCATTTCAGCCTAATAATCAGTAAAATATTATTAACAGTAAGGGAGAAATAATAATATGATTTATCACAGTTCAACTATCATCAGTGAATATGGCACATTTGATGGTTACATCAGAGTTGAAAACGGCTTAATTAAAGATATTATCAGAAGGGAAATGCAGGAATTAGAAGCTGATTATGATTTTGGCGATAACATAATCATTCCAGGCATTTTTGACACACACAATCATGGCTACATGGGCTGGGACCCTAGTGATCCAGATGATGTTAACCAGGCTTTAGGTTACAGTAAGGCAGTAGCCAGTTCAGCAGTTACTTCAATCTTCCCAACGGTAGTTAACCGTGAAGGTGCCTTTAAAACCCTTGTCAAAGCAATTAAGCAGAATGACGATGGTGCCAGAATTATCGGCATTCACAGTGAAGGGCCATATTTAAACAGAGTTGGTGAAAAGGGTGTTGATAACGGTCATCCTGAAATTGATTTGAAATATATCCAGAAAATGATCGATGATGCTGAAGGATATCTAAAGCTGGTAGCTATTGCTCCAGAACTTGAAGGCAGTAAGGAAGCCATCAGATTACTTAACCAGAACGGTATCAGAGTAGCTTTTGCGCACAGTAATCAGACTTATGAAGAGGCAATGGAATCATTCAAGTATGGCATTTCAGTCATTACTCATACAGCCAATGTAATGAGCGGCTTGCATCACCGTAACATGGGTGGCTTAGGAGCCGCAATCCTGAATGACGACGTATTTAATGAACTGATCTGTGATGGATTGCATGTCAGAAATGAAATGATTGACATCATCCTAAGAGTTAAACACGATGCCTTCAACAAGGTAATGATGATGTCTGACAACACACATCTGGGTGGATTCCCTAAGGGTCGCTATAAGAATACAACCTTTGGCGGTGAGTGTTTCATTACTGAGGAAGGATTCTGCCTGACTGAAACAGGAAGACTTGCCGGAAGTACCAAGCCTGTTCTCTATGGCATGAAAAACCTCGTTGAGAACCTGAAGTTACCATTGGAAACTGTCAGTAAGATGGCCTCACTTAATCCAGCCAAGGTATATGGCTTTGGTGATAAGAAGGGTTCAATAACCATTGGCAAGGACGCTGATTTCGCAGTTATCGATAAAGACTTCAACTGTTTATACACATATAGAGAAGGTAAAAAGGTCTTTGATAAAGACATTGATACAGATTTAATCAATCATGATTGCTATAATGAAAGTAAGTTAGATTAAGGGGAGGTATTTTATGGTAACAATGCTTGATTGTATTAGAAGAAGTCCGGAAAAAGGTAAGATCATTCTTGCCAAGGCTATCGAAAACACTGATGTACTGGAAAATGAAATTCCTGATTTTAAGAAGATCAATGAAATCATTCTGATTGGTTCAGGTTCCAGTTTTAATGCCATCGTTACAGAAGTTCCATTCATTGAAATGGTAAGCGGCATTCAAACCCATGCTTATTTACCAAATGACTTTTCAAAGAAAAGCGTTCTGAATCCAGATGCAATTTATGTATTTGTATCTCAGTCAGGTACTTCAACACTGGTTAAGAATCAGATCATTTCCGTAAATGAAAAAGGATTTGTTACGGTTGCTGTAACAGATTATCCAGAAAGTCCTATTGCTAAAACTGCCAGGATCCATGTTCCTTTGGAAGTTGGAGATGAAGAATTCGGCTTCAGAACAGTAGGTTTTAACTCAACATTACTGACCTTAAAGATCATCGGCTTAAGAATCGGTCTGGAAAACGGTAATTTAAGCAAAGAGAAATATGATGAATTCATTAATGATGGTCAGAAGGCAATTGAAAATCATCCAAAGGTAGTAGAAAGTGCCTTGGCCTGGTTTGACGCTAATAAGGATGCCTTAAAACCATTAAGATCAGTAATGTACTATGGTGGAGGAGCATTACGTGGCATCGCTATGGAAGGTGCCTTAAAGCTGATGGAAACTCCTAAGATCTACTTATCTCAGGGCTTTGAAGCAGAAGACGGTATTCATGGTCCTTGTTATGCATTTAATAAGGGAGATGCGATCATCTTCTTAAATGATGGGGAAAAAGATAATGAATTCGCTGATAGCATGGTCAGATTCTCCAAGAATGAATTAGGTGTTGGCTACATGTTTGGACCTAATTCAGTAGATGATAAGGATCTGTGCATTAAGTCTGCCAGTAAATATTTCCGTGAGTTTGAATTTGCACCGGCTGTTCAGATCGTAGCTTACGAAATGGCCATGATCAATGACATTCCAGTACAGACACTTGCTGAAAGAACTCCACATGCCTCAAGCAGGTATTTCCAGACGCACAAAGGCTAATAATTAAAGGAGAGAAATCTCCTTTTTTTGTGAAATTATGTGTTTCATTTAATCGTATTGATTCCCATATGCAGATTTTCTAGAATAAGTATGAGGATAGTATGGAATACAGAAGTCATAAGATCAGGATATTTAATATACCGTCAGGGAAGATGGTATATCAAAGTACCAGCAAGCCCGTAACATTTACCATCATCAGTCTGGTTTTAACCTTACTGGTGTTTTTAACGGAGTATAAACTGCTGGCAATAATAATGGCTGTAGTTGTAATTCTGTTTTACCTGTTAAGTAATAAGAAGCAGATCAGCGGCTATGACAGTTTTGTGATCGTATATAACCAGCATAACAATGAATTCTGTGACATCATATATTTCAGCGAAATCAATTACTGGGAATATCGCATAACCAGAAATGGAAACAAGGTAATGCTGTTTCTTAATGACGGTGAAAAGTACTGTGTAGATAATGGCGTAAGCATGTCAACACATGCCTATTTCCAGAAACATTTGCCTGAAAAGGAACTTAAGAGCAGGGAAGAAAGACTGAGCAAAGGGCTTTAGTCTTTTTTTATTGATAAGTTATTCGTTTAATGTATAATGTTAGTTAATATTTAGAAAGAGAGGATAATATGGCATATTTTTTCAAGGATGAATCGCATACTTTCAGTGAATACCTGTTAGTTCCAGGTTATTCAGATGAAAACTGCATACCATCAAATGTTAGTTTAAGAACTCCTCTGGTCAAGTTTAATAAAGGCGAAGAACCAGCCTTACACTTGAATATTCCAATGACAAGCGCAATCATGCAGTCAGTTTCTGGCGATAAGATGGCCATTGCCTTAGCTAAGGAAGGCGGTCTTTCATTCATATATGGTAACCAGACAATCGAAGAAGAAGCTGCAATGGTCGCCAGAGTCAAGAGCCATAAGGCCGGCTTTGTTGTTTCAGATTCAAATCTGGATGAAAACGCAACTTTAAGAGATGTGTTACATTTATTAAGAAAAACAGGCCATTCTACAATGGCTGTTACCGATGACGGTACAAGCAACGGTAAGTTATTAGGCGTAGTTACCAGCCGTGATTACCGTGTTACCAGAATGGATCCTGATACAAAGGTTTCAACTTTCATGACACCGTTTGAACATCTTGTTTACGGTTATGAAGGAATTACATTAACTCAGGCCAATGACATCATCTGGGATAATAAGTTAAATGCCTTACCAATCATTGATGAGGAGCAGAGATTACGTTACTTCGTATTCCGTAAGGACTATGATTCACATAAGGAAAACCCAAATGAACTTCTTGATAATAATAAGAGATTCATGGTTGGTGCCGGCATCAATACCAGAGACTTCAAGGAAAGAGTTCCAGCTCTGATAAATGCCGGTGCAGACATCCTGTGTATTGACTCTTCTGAGGGCTTCACAGAATGGCAGAGAATCACAATTAAGTGGATTAAGGATAATTATGGCGATGCTGTAAAAGTTGGCGCAGGAAACGTTGTAGACGCTGAAGGATTCAACTTCTTGGTTAATGCCGGTGCAGACTTCGTTAAGGTAGGCATCGGCGGAGGTTCCATCTGCATTACCAGAGAAACAAAGGGCATTGGCAGAGGCCAGGCTACAGCGGTAATCAGTGTTGCCAAAGCCAGAGATGCCTATTATGAAAAGACTGGTGTCTATGTACCAATCTGTTCTGATGGCGGCATTGTTTATGATTATCACATTACATTAGCATTAGCCATGGGTGCTGACTTTGTCATGTTAGGCAGATACTTTGCCCGTTTTGATGAATCACCAACCAAGAAACTTGTTGTAAATGGCAACTATGTCAAGGAATACTGGGGTGAAGGTTCTAACCGTGCCAGAAACTGGCAGAGATATGAGGATGAAGGCTCTCTTACATTTGAAGAAGGCGTTGATTCTTATGTTCCTTATGCCGGACCATTAAAGGACAATGTCTTATTAACAACCGCTAAGATTAAAAGCACAATGACCAACTGCGGTGCATTGTCTATCAAGGAATTACAACAGAAAGCCAAGCTTACACTTGTATCAAGCACAAGCATCGTTGAAGGCGGTGCTCACGACGTAATAGTAAAGAATAAGGACAATTTCAAGTAGAAGCAATTCTACTTGATTTTGTTAGCACTCATATGAAAAACAGCACATTCTCTACAGCCCTGAAAGCCACGATCCCGGTAATGGCAGGTTACATTATCTTAGGAACTGGCTTTGGCTTATCAATGAAGAATAACGGTTACAGCATCTTAATGATCTTTCTGATGTCAGCTTTCATCTATGCCGGAAGCTTGCAGTATGTCGGAATTAATCTTTTGAACATGCAGGCTAGTATCATTAATACGATCGTAACTAGTTTTGCGGTTAATGCCCGACATCTTTTCTATGGCTTATCGATGGCAAACCGCTACAGTGACATTAAGAAACACCGCAACTACATCATCTTCACCTTAACAGATGAAACTTATTCGCTCTTATGTGATGGAAAGCTGCCTGAAGATAAGAATAACTATGTGTTCCTTGTTTCCTTGTTAAACCATCTTTATTGGATTACAGGAAGCTTATTAGGTGGAATAATAGGGGAGTTACTACCGTTTAATCTGGCAGGGATAGATTTCTCCATGACAGCCTTATTCTACGCAACACTTGTAGCACAATGGAAAAATAATAAGAATCATACCAACGTTATAACAGGATTATTAGTCTCAATTGTCAGTATTATCATATTTGGTAAGGACAATTTCCTGATCCCGGCAATGATATTGATATTCATCGTTCTGACAGTATTTAAGGACAGATTGGAAGGTGAACATAATGAATAACGGCATTTATTCATATGTTCTGATCCTGTTAATGTCAGTAGTGACAATAGCGCTTCGTTTCAGCCCGTTTGTGCTCATTAAGAATACAGACAGTAAAATAATCAGGTATTATGGAAACATTCTTCCTGGGGCAATTATGGCAATGCTTGTAGTGTTTTGTCTTAAGGATACAGCCATTGGAATGAATACAGATTCTATAGGGAAACTTGTCGCATTAGTAGTAATTACAGTAATGCAATATTGGAAAGATGACTCGATATTGAGCATCATTTCCGGAACAATTACTTATATGCTAATCATTAACATATTTTAAAATACCTTAGAGTAAATCTAAGGTATTATTTTTATCATTATTACATTTATTTTTATTTAACTAAAACATGATTATGTTATAATTACATATGTTTTTTATGGGAGGAAAATATATGAGTGGTAATGTACGTCCTGAATCTATGGCAAGAATCACTAACAAGGAACTTGCTGAAAAGTTCATTGAAGAACAGGTTGAAGCCATCAGAGAACAGGTAAAAGACAAGAAGGTTTTACTGGCATTAAGCGGTGGTGTTGACTCATCTGTAGTAGCAGCATTACTTATTAAGGCTATCGGCAAACAGCTGACATGTGTTCATGTAAATCACGGCCTGTTAAGAAAAGGTGAACCTGAACAGGTCATCGAAGTATTCAGAAACCAGATGGACGCAAATCTAATTTATGTTGATGCTACTGACCGTTTCTTGGATCAGTTGGCTGGCGTAAGTGAACCTGAATCAAAGCGTAAGATCATCGGCAAGATCTTCATCGACGTATTCGTTGAAGAAGCCAGAAAGCTTGACGGCATTGAATTCTTAGCTCAGGGAACCATTTATCCTGACATTCTTGAATCAAAGGGCGTTAAGGCTCATCATAACGTAGGCGGTTTACCTGAAGACTTACAGTTTGAATTAGTTGAACCTGTTAAACTGCTTTATAAAGACGAAGTAAGAGTTGTTGGTGAAACTCTTGGCTTACCACACAATATGGTATACAGACAGCCATTCCCAGGTCCAGGCTTAGGTGTTAGATGCACTGGTGCCATTACCAGAGACCGTCTTAATTCATTAAGAGAAGCTGACGCAATCGTCAGAGAAGAAATCGGCAAGTTAGAAACACTGCCATGGCAATTCTTCGCTGTAATTCCTGACATTCAGTCAACAGGCATTAAGGATGGCAAGAGATACATGGGCTGGCCGGTAGTCATCAGAGCAATTGATACTGTTGACGCTGTTACAGCTAAGAGTGTCTTATTACCAATGGAAACACTGTTAAAGATTCGTGACAGAATCATTGCTGAAGTTCCTGGTGTTAACCGTGTATTATGGGATTATACAGATAAGCCTGTAAGTACAATCGAGTGGGAATAGACGAAAACAATCAAAAAAGCCTTTAAATAAAGGCTTTTTTGTCTACCGAAAACCCCCGGATAGTCCGGGGGTTCCAAATAGCTTCAGCGTTGAACATCGTATTTATTAAAAGTCCTCTTTCCGATACACTTCAATTGCAGCCTGCCAGTTGCATTGAAAGAAAAGAAAGAGGACTTTTATATTTTACTATGATTGAACAGAGTAATACACCGGCACATACCCACCTGGAATTGCAAGTATCACATCGTTTTTGCCCCGAAGTACCGAAGAAAGGTGTTTTATGCCCAGATCAGAAGTGATGTCAAGGATATCATCAAGCAGCTGTGCTTTCAAAAGGGAGTAGAACTTCTGGAAGGAGAATTATGCCCGGACCATGTGCACATCCTTGTCGCGATCCCTCCCAAGCTGTCTGTTTCTTCCTTTGTGGGATATCTGAAAGGCAAGAGCTCTCTGATGATCTATGAGAAGTATGGAAACATGAAGTTCAAATACAGAAACAGACAGTTCTGGGGCAGAGGATACTATGTGGATACAACCGGAAAAAAACAAAGAAGATCAAAGAGTATATTGAAAACCAACTCAAGAGGGACGAAGAAGCAGAACAGCTCACACTTGAGGGGCTTGACCCGTTTACGGGTAAAAAGAGGTAACAGTTCGCTGGTGGCAGGCTGTTTTTGGCGCGTAGACGCGCTGCTGTCAGCATCAGGCCCTGGTGGCCGCATAAGAAGAACCACCGGCTATGCCGGTGGGTCACTTTTATGATCTGATAATCAGATAAAAAAGACCCCTGTTTCGATAGGTTTTGGATTTAATGAAGTAATGACCGACTGTTTACTGGCAGCAGTAAAAGGAGGCTTAATTAATGTTCTGATAACGAATGTATTGACAGCAAATCCCCTGATTGTAAAACATAA
>JAFUCG010000176.1 GCA_017459795.1 Erysipelotrichaceae bacterium
ACAATTATGATTAATAATGATGCTGAAATATTAAAGCTGAAGAACAGGATCAAGACTGAAGTCTGTAAGTTGGCCTGGGAAGATAATCTGAACCAGGACTCAATTGACAAGATGGTTCTTGACATCATCCCTGGTCCGAAAGCTGCCTGGAGATGCTGCGTCTACAAGGAAAGAGAAATCGTAAGAGAACGTGTAAGACTGGCAACAGGCAAAAATGTCTCCACCAAACCAGATACAAAGAACATCGTTCAGGTAATTGAACCTGCCTGTGATGAATGTCCAATTAACTCATACATGGTAACTGACATGTGCCGTCACTGCTTAGGTAAGGCCTGTCTGAATTCATGTAGATTCGGCGCCATTTCAATGGGTGATACCCATATGAGAATCGATCCTACTAAATGTAAGGAATGCGGTATGTGCGCTAATGCCTGCCCATACGGTGCCATCATTCACATTGAACGTCCATGTAAGAAAGCCTGCCCTGTTGGCGCAATTACCTACAATGAATACGGCATTGCCCACATCGATGAGGAAAAGTGTGTTAACTGCGGTCACTGCATTCACAATTGTCCATTCGGTGCCATCGGTTCAAAAGTATTCTTAGTAGACATCATCAAGGAAATCAAGGCCGGCAAGGAAGTAATCGCCATGGTTGCTCCAAGTATTGTAGGTCAGTTCGGTGAAAACGTTAACCTGGCAGTAATCCGTAACACCTTAAAGGAACTTGGATTCGCTGACATGATTGAAGTAAGCTTAGGCGCTGACATGACTGCTGCTCTGGAATCAGAAGAATGGTCAGAAGCTCTTAAGGAAGGTAAGAAAGTAACAACATCATGTTGTCCAGCCTTCATTAACATGCTGAAGAAACATTATCCTGATGTATATGAAAAGAACATGTCTCAGACTGTTTCACCAATGGCCGCAACTTCACGTTACTTAAAGGCCTTACATCCATACTGTGTAACTGTCTTCATCGGACCATGTGTTGCCAAGAAGGACGAAGCTCAGAACCATGGCATTACAGATAACGCTGACTATGTCATGACCTATGGCGAGTTACAGTTCATGATGGAATCAAAGGGTGTTGAATTCAAGACTGACGTTGCAGAATTTGCTCAGGAAGGCAGCGTATTCGGTAAGAAGTTCGCTTCATCAGGCGGCGTTGCCAAGGCTGTTCTCGAATGCATGAAGGAACGCGGTGAAGATGTCGATAACATTACCCTGTTACAGGCAGCCGGCGGTGCTGAATGTAAGAAGGCCATCATGATGTTAAAGGCCAATAAGCTTCAGGAAGACTTCGTTGAAGGTATGTTCTGCCCAGGCGGATGCGTAGGCGGACCTTCAAAAAGAAAGACTGAAGTTGAAATCACCAGAGCCAGAGTCAAACTGTTAAGCACAGCTGATGACCGTAAGATTTTGGAAAACCTGAAGAACATCCCAATGGATAAGTTCTCAATGGAGAGAAACTGGGTCAAGAAATAACAGATAAAGGATCACTTCCAAGTGATCCTTTTATTATGCCTTAATGATTATTTCTTACTGATCTTATTTAAGCTTTCGTTCAGGGAAATAAGCTCATCCCTGTTAAATGAAATGCCAAATTTTCTGAACAAACCCATTATGAAAAGTCGATCTTTATGAATCTTAACCGTTCATAAATATCGACTTTGTCAACAATCTGAACTGGAAGCTTAGCTTCCAGTTTATTTCTTCTGTGATGCAACAATGTCTTCAGCCTTTATCGGTAATTCGTAGAATCGCTTGCCGCAAGCCTGATAGACGGCTTCCTGAATAGCAGGAGATGGGGTATTTATGACGACTTCACCAATTGACTTGGCCCCAAACGGTCCTAAGTTCTCATATGAAGGTTCAAATTCAACCCATAGCTTATCTACTTCAAGTCTGGTTGGAATGTGATATTCCATGAAGGAATTCTCAACCACATTTCCCTTGTCGGTATATGTAACATCTTCAGTCAAGGCCATACCTATTCCCTGCATTATGCCGCCTTCAGTCTGGATCCTGGTTAGATTAGGATTTAATGGCGTACCACAGTCAACGACACCTACATATTCAATGACCTTCACTTCACCAGTCTGTAAGTCTGTTTCCAGTTCACAAGCCCCAGCCATGAATGGTGGCGGTGAGGTCTTTGAGGAATTGGATACCGTTGCCTCAATGGCTTCATTAGAGCCAATGACACTGGTAAAGGCAACTTCTTCCAAGGTTACACTTCTTTCGCCACAATATACCTTATGGCCATCAAATTCACACTCACTTGGATCCGCCTGTAACATTCTAGCTCCGGTCTTGATGATCATGTTTCTTATCTTCAAGGCACAGCGCTCAACAGCCTTACCTGTTACATAGGCTGTTGAAGAGGCATATGAACCTGAATCATATGGTGAAATATCCGTATCGGCACTGAATACATGAATGTGTTCAATATCTGTATCCAATACTTCGGCAGCGACCTGTGATAAGGTCGTATCAGAACCGGTTCCCATGTCGGCAGAGCCAACTAACAAGGAGTAGAAACCACCTTCATTAAGCTTTATGGTAGCGGAACCTACATCTAATCCTGAAATGCCTGAACCCTGCATTGCCAATGCGACACCAAGAGTTCTGACCTTGCCATTATCCAATACTCTTCTTTGGCCCTTTTCCTTCCAGCCAATCATGTCTCTGGCTCTTAACAGACATTTATCCAGGGTACAGCTGGTAAGCGGCTCATTGAAGTAAGCCGGCATTAGTTCGCCTTCCTTAACAATGTTCTTTAATCTTAATTCAATAGGATCAACCTTCATTAATGAAGCCAGTTCATTGACCGCTGATTCTACCGCAAACAGACCCTGAGTTGCCCCAAAGCCACGGTAAGCTCCTGAAGCCTGCTTATTGGTATAAACTACCTCGCTGGTAAAGCGGAAGGCTTCCTGCTTGCCATAAAGCGGAATTGACTTATGGCCTGATAAGTCAACGGTTGTCGGACCATGTTCACCATAAGCGCCGGTATTAGACAATGTATGTAAGTCTATGCCCTTAATGATGCCGTTTTCATCAGCTCCAATACGCACATGCATTTCCATTTCATGACGCGGTGAGGAAGCGATGAAGCATTCCTTACGGCTGTAGACGATCTTGCATGGTTTCTTAAGCTTGTAACAGACAAAGGCCGGATATACTTCCGAAACAACAGTCTGCTTAGCCCCAAAGCCACCACCTACTCTTGGCTTGGTAACTCTGATGTATGAACCAGGTATACCCAAGGCCTTGGCAACAATACGGCGGATGTGGAAAACGATCTGCGTTGATGAAATGACATGCAGTCGGCCATAGGAATCAATTTCACAATAAGTAGTAAATGGTTCCATGTAAGCCTGCTGATTGGCCTTGGTATGGTAGGTTCTGTCAATGACATACTTGCACTTGCTTAATACCTCATCGATGTCACCATGACTGCTGCAGTTGGCAGCGACCAGGTTCCTCTTTACATCAGCCCCGAAATTGGCTGGTGCTGACCAGTTATCTTCCGGATGCACTAATATTTCATTATCCAGGGCAGTATGGAAATCCAATACAGCCGGTAAGACTTCATAGTCTACTTTTATTAACTTCATTGCCTTAGTAATGCACTTTTCACTTTTACCGACGACAATTGCCACTACATCGCCAACATAGCGGACATGGCGGTCAATTATCAGACGGTCATATGGTGCATATTCAGGAAAACTGGTTCCGGCAATGGTATATCTTTCCTGATTCTGATCAATGTCCTTATAGGTAAAGATGGCTTCAATTCCCTCAACGGCTAATGCTTCAGTAGTATCGATTTCTCTTACGATTGCATTGGCATGTGGGGAACGTAATAACTTGACGATGAGGCAAGGCTCCTTGACCAAGTCATCGGTATAAACCGGCTTACCGGTCAATAGCTGCATGGCATCCTTTTTTCTGAAGCCCTTATTAACACTCTTCAGTTCCTTCATCGGCCATTCCTCCATTCACGGTATTTAATGAAGCCTCTCATCTGGCCTTCATAACCGGTACAGCGACATAAGTTGCCTGATAACCAGATCTTTATTTCCTCATCGCTAGGATCAGGATTTTCTTTGAATAAGGCAATGGCTGTAATGATATAACCTGGATTACAGAAACCGCACTGGTCTGCCCCTTCATCAGCGATGAAGCCGCCAATCTCTTCAGCTTCCTTCTGTAAACCTTCAAGTGTTTCTATTTCATGTCCTTCAGCTCTTGCGGCCAGTACACTGCAGGAAAGAACCGGCTTTCCATCCAAGAGGATACTGCAGGCCCCGCAGTTAGAAGTCTCACAGCCGCATTTGACTGAAAAATACTTCTGACTTCTCAGAAACTTCTGAAGCGTCATGTCCGGATCAATTTCAGCCCGGATGTTTTCATGATTTATCCGTAAATTAATCTGCATTACTCTTCCTCCATTTCCTTCATCATGCGTTCCTTAAGAACACTGTATAAGTGTTGACGGTATTCCTTTGAGCCTCTCTGATTAGAACCAAAGGTTACTTCTTCTTCAGGCTTTATCAGTTTGGCAATGGCTGGCCGGCAACCGACACTGAATAAATAACCGTCATCATTCTTAACGGCACAGATTGCCAGTACTGGAATATCTGTATAGGTCTTTCTTACTGATTCATATCTGATGATTCTTTTCTTCTTTGGAATGTAAATGTACTTTAAGATGTCTCTCTTGTTTGGAGCTGTCAGAAATTTTTCCAGTGACATTCTGCCTCTGTTGAAGAACTCAACTTCCGTTTCCAAAGGCAGTAATAAGGTTATGACATCAGAGAAGCCAAGACGGGCACAGATACTGCCGCCAACAGTTGCACAGTTTCTGAACTGTACCCCAACGATGTGCTTCAGGGCATCTTCAAACGCTGAGCCAAAGTATTCCTTAAAAGATTCATTTCTTTCCAGCTGTGACAGAGTGACCATGGAACCGATCTTGAAGTAATCTTCCTCTTCTTCGATCTCATTTAAGCCCAGATCACAAAGATCAATGAAAGTATCATATTCGGCATTGGAAAGATGCAGCCACATCATTCCTCCGCCCACCACGTTTTTGATCGGCTGATAAAGTTCATAAGCCTGTTGTAAGGATTCTGCCCTTACATATTTTTCAAAGCTGATCATTGGCTCTCCTTTCTGACAAAAAGAATCATGTCTTCGATGTATTTCAAATCATCCCTGGTGTCAATGTCCCAGATTTCCCAGGGGAATAATGCCTCTACTGCTTCTACCTTTACAGTTGGGTCGTTGCGGATTACTGCTGAGCCACCCTGTTCGCCTTCCAGCTTACTTAACTGTTCAAAATACTTAGCCGGGAATAAGGTAGGTGAAGCCTTCTTACCATCATATGCCAGTTTTAATACTGCTTCTTTTTTATTTTCGTGTTCCTTAGCCAAGGCCAGTAATGAATATAAGGTTACCAAAATCTGATCTGCCTGCATGAATACCGTAGCGCATGGCTCATTAATCAATACCAAGGCAGACTTGATTGAATCACTCAGCCTTTCTTCTTTGTGGTAGGCCACTTCAAAACCTCTTGATTCACCAATTTCTCTTACCTCATCATGAATCGTTGAAATGATGCAGTGTTCCTTTATTGGCTTTAAAGTATCAAGCAGGTACTCAATCATCTTCTTACCCTTTATTTCATGTAAGAGCTTGTTGCCATCAAAGCGGACACTCTTTCCTGAAGCCAAGATGATGAAACGTACATCATCAAGGTTTTCAGGAATCATTAACTTATCAAGATTGTTTTCGGCATGCAGCTTATTTGAACGGGAATATTCCTCATATAGTGAAAGAAACATTTCACCCTTCTTGCTTAAAACGGAACTGCCGCCGTTCTTCCCGCCGGTACTGGAAGTGATAAGCTTAAACCCCAGTGCTTCTTCGCTGCGCTTAATGATCTTATAGGTCTTGGAATATGACATTCCCAACTTCTTTGCGGCACTGGAAAGCGAGCCCATCTCTCTTACCCCTTCCAAGAGGTATGCCGGGCCATTACCGAAGAATTTTTCCTGATTGTCATCCGCTAGGATTGAATTAATTTTGACGCGAAATAACATATTTATAGTATATATGAGAAAAGTATGTTATTGTGTAGACATCGTTATATTTTTTTAAGTATAACGCATTATTG
>JAFUCG010000177.1 GCA_017459795.1 Erysipelotrichaceae bacterium
GGATTCCCAGATGCTCGTAAGCCTTCTCGGTAGCTACCCTGCCTCTAGGAGTTCTCTGAATGAAACCGATCTGTAACAGATATGGCTCATAGACATCTTCAAGCGTAGTTGTTTCTTCAGCAATGCTGTTGGCAAGTGACTCAACGCCAACCGGACCGCCCTTGAATCTTTCAATGATGCCTCTTAAATATCTCTGGTCAACATCATCCAAGCCAAGTTTATCAACCTTGAGCTGGTCTAAGGCATGGTTGGCAATGTCCAAATCTATTATCTTGTCGTCCTTCATGATCTGAGCAAAGTCTCTTACTCTTCTGAACAGACGGTTGGCAATACGTGGTGTACCTCTTGATCTGGTAGCCAATTCATGCACTGCCTCATCAGTAATGGTAGAATCAAGGACTTTTGAAGTTCTCTTGATGATTCTGCTCAACTCTTCAGTGTTATAATATTCCAATTTACTTACAATTCCGAATCTGTCCCTTAAAGGAGCTGAGATATCACCTGCCCTGGTAGTAGCTCCAACCAGGGTAAACGGTGGCAGGTCAAGTCTGATTGATCTTACTGCACTGTCTTTTCCAACTACTACGTCAATGGCGTAGTCTTCCATGGCCGGATACAATACTTCTTCTACCTGCTTAGGCAAGCGGTGTATTTCATCTATGAACAATACGTCACCCGGATTAATGGTTGAAAGTATTGCGGCCAAGTCACCGCTTCTTTCAATTGAAGGTCCGGAAGTGATCCTGATGTTACTGCCCATTTCATTGGCAATGATGTAAGCCAAGGTAGTCTTACCTAATCCCGGCGGGCCATATAATAATACATGGTCCAATGCTTCATTACGCTGCTTGGCAGCTTCAATGAAGATCTTAAGATTATGTTTCAGGCTTTCCTGGCCGACATATTCTCTTAATGATGACGGTCTTAAGCTGGCCTCTTCATCACTCATTGATTTTGTGGCATCCATTAAACGATCCATTTTAACTAACCTCCCTTACGCTGCAGAAGCAGTTTCAGGCCTTCCTTCAGATATTCGTCTACTGACAAATCATTCATCTTACGCAGTTCAGGCAATACACCGTTGATCTCGTAAGTCTTATAGCCCAGGGCCTTCAAGCCCAATACAGCTTCATCAAGCTTTTCATTATTCTTCCCACTATTACTATTGTCTTCAACCACAAGTTTTCCTTTCAGATCAAGAATAATCTGCTTGCTGGTCTTGGCACCTAATGAAGGAATCTTAGTCAGGAAGTCAATTTCACCATTTTCAATGGCATTAATAAGGTCATTGTAATTTCTGTGTCCCAGCATGGTCATGGCTGTCTTTGGTCCTAATCCCTTAACGGAGATCAGCTTTTCAAACAGGTCAAGTTCCTTCTGATCAAGGAATCCATATAACAGCTGGGCATCTTCTCTGAACTGCTGATAAGTAAACACCGTAATATTCTGGCCTAAAGTGATCTGATCCTGATGCATGAAGTTAATGTAATAGCCTACCCCATTACAGTCAATGATCACATAGTCAATTCCAAATGAATATACTGTGCCTCGAATAAAACGTATCATATTTACTCACCATCCTAGTTATAATTATATGTTATTCACTGAATTCAGTAAACTCAAAGACATAGTCGCCAATGAAGACACTGTCATTAGGCTGAACGCCCTTTTCTCTCATTGCATCATCAACGCCCATTCTCTTTAAGGCCAAGGCAAATGCCAGAGCCTGCTGTTCATCTTCAAAGTCAGTACGCTTGAACAGCTTGTTGATTTCATCGCCTTCCAAAGACCACTGACCGTTTCCAAGATTACGGATGGTAAACGGATCTGGCTCAGGAGTGTATTTGTAAAGAACACCGACATTATCTTCTTCCGTAAGTGGGAATTCAGCCGTTACATCAAGTAAATCAGCTACCTTGTAGATTACTTCCTTTAAGCCTTCAGCGATCAGTGCCGTTGTTGGATATACCAGCAGATCAGGATACTTTTCCTTAAAGGCCTTCAGGTTTTCCTCGGCATTATCGCCATCCATCTTATTGGCAACGATTACCTGCGGTCTCTGCATTAAGCCGAACTTATAAGACGCCAGTTCGTTATTGATGATCTCATAGTCTTCTACCGGGTTTCTGCCGCTTTCTCCTGACATGTCAATTACATGAATGAGAACTCTGGTTCTTTCAATATGCTTCAAGAACTCATGGCCTAAGCCCTTACCCTGACTTGCTCCTTCAATTAAACCAGGCATGTCAGCTAAGACAAAGCTTCTGCCATCACCAACACTTACTACCCCTAAGTTTGGTACCAGGGTCGTAAATGGATAGTCAGCGATCTGCGGTCTGGCTGCTGAAACAACGGAAAGAATTGTGCTCTTGCCTACTGATGGGAAGCCTACCAAGCCAACATCAGCCAGTAATTTCAGTTCTACTTCTACTTCAAGAGTCTGACCTTCTTCACCTGGTTCAGCAAAATCAGGAGCCGGGTTACGTGGGGTCTTGAAACGGAAGTTTCCTCTTCCCCCATTGCCGCCTTTCGCAATTACTGCTCTTTGACCCGGATGAGTTAAGTCCGCAATGATGCGGCCATCAGAAAGATCCTTGACGATCGTTCCAAGTGGAACCTTAACGATCTTGTCAAGACCATCTGCCCCATGCATCTTCTTTGTCTTCCCGTTTTCACCGTTCTGGGCCGCAATAAGACGCTGATAGCGCAGGTCTAATAATGTACTCTTATGAGTATCTACTTCAAAGATAACACTGCCGCCCTTACCGCCATCGCCGCCAAACGGTCCGCCTAACGGTACATGAGCTTCTCTTCTGAAGGCTACGATGCCATCGCCGCCCTTACCAGCTTTTAAAGTCAATGTTGTCTGATCTATAAATTGCATAATTACCTCTTCATACAAAAAATCCCCATTTTCAGGGGATTGTCTTTATTAAGCTACTGGATATACAGAAACCTGTTTCTTATCCTTGCCAAGTCTTTCGTACTTAACGATACCGGCACATAAAGCAAACAGTGTATCATCACCGCCACGACCAACATTTACGCCTGGATGAATCTTTGTTCCTCTCTGACGGTAAATGATTGAGCCAGCATTGGTAAATTGTCCATCAGCAAGTTTAGCCCCTAAACGCTTTGAATGTGAGTCACGACCGTTCTTGGTTGAACCTACACCTTTTTTAGAAGCAAACATTTGGATATCTAATCTGAATTTCATAGTTTTACCTCCGTTTTCTTAACCCTGATGTATTTCCTGAATTCTTCAGCTAATGTCTTATACTGAATAATTGCTACATTCAGAGCTGTCTGAAGTCTCTCATCATTTTCTTTGACTTCAACATAAATACGATTCTCTTCCTGAAGCAGTTCACACTGTCCGTTGAACATTTCATCAATAGCATTCAATAATCCGATGCTTACCAATGAACATGCTGCACATACGATATCCTGACCGTGTTCGCCGAACTCAGCGTGCCCTGTAACTTCAAGGGTTTTGACCATACTGTCTTGGGTTTTTATTTTAACCCAGATCATAACATTAAGCCTCGATAGACTTGATTGTTAACTTAGTATATGGCTGACGATGACCCTGACGTCTGTGTGTTGATCCCTTTTTAGGCTTGTACTTGAAAATTAAGACTTTCTTTCCCTTGCCCTGCTTGTTCACAACAGCTGTAACCTTAGCGCCCTTAACATATGGAGCACCAACCTTACAGGTCTTGTCAGAAACTAAGATAACCTTGTCAAAGACAACTTCTTCTTCTGGTTCAACATCAAGCTTTTCAACGAAGATTTCCTGACCTTCTTCAACTCTTAACTGTTTTCCACCAGTTTCGATTACTGCGTACATGCATTACACCTCCTAATCTTTCTTTTTACTTAGACTCGCCTAATAAGGTGACTTTCGTACTTGCAGACCTTATGAAGTGCGGTTGAAGCCCACTTGGAGCTGCAACGTAACATATTTTAGCATATAAAAAATAGGCTTTCAATCTTTATTTTTTATATAAATAACATTTATTTACAAATCTTTTTGCTTCACGATTTTAAGACCAAGTTCAAAGGCTAGAAACATGATTTTGACCTTGTCATCAAGTCTTACTTCACCTGATAAGCTTCTAGGTTCCCATTGGGAATGATCAAGGTTGTCACCGGCATAGAAGAACTGGAAGAATTCCACATCTCTGAAATCACTTGCCGCCTGCATGCCTGCGCATTCCATTTCAACGCAGATGGCTCCCTGGCTTTTTCTGCGTTCTACCTTTTCTCTTGTTTCTCTGTAAGCGGCATCAGTTGTCCAGGTGATACCTTCCACATATGAATAACCGCATTCACTTAAAACTTCCTTAAACTCTTCCCTGTACTTCCTGTTAACTGTTATTTTGTCGCTGGCTGGGGCATAGTGATAACTTGTGCCTTCATCTCTGAGTGCTTCAGTTGGAATGATGATGCCGCAATCTTCAATCGTCTTATCCAGCACACCGCAGTTTCCCAACAGGATCAGTCTCTTACTGCCCATGGCGATGACATCTTCATACTGGTTTACGCATAACGGTTCGCCAACCATTGACTGATAGAAGGCAAACCTTACACCCTTATACTCAATTACATATACCGGGTTAAGAGCGACTGCGCTGCGTATCTCGGCAATCTTTTCAGCCCTGAAGAGTTTCAGCGTTTCGTTAAAAAGATGTTTGGAAAAGCATGAAACAGTTACTTCCGGGAAATCATCAATTCTTTCAACCAGCATGTCAGGATCAATTACAGCCTTCTTACAGCTGTCAAATTCTTGAAGTAACATCGTCTCACCTCCCTGAGGTTAAATTAATTCAAAATGCTTTAAGGCATTATATATTCCATCTTCGTAGCATGGATCGGTAACATAAGTGGAGATGGCTTTTACCTCATCTCTGCCATTACCCATGCATACTGAATAATCAACATAATTCATCATGTCCAGATCGTTATTGGAATCGCCAAATGCCAGTATCTCATTTTTCTTCAGGCCATAGTGTTCCAGCATTTTCTGAATGCCGCTGGCCTTGCCACCGCCATTGATTATCAAGTCAATGGCATCATCGCGCCACCAAAGTGTTTTTATCTGACTGAATCGGCCAAAATACTTTTCCACTTTTTCCTTTATGTGGCCATAGAGTGATACCTGATATACGTCTCCCTCAATATGTTCCCTGACCGGGAAGATTTCCGTATGGATCTCATTCTGGATCCTGACGAATTCATCGTCAACAACATTGACGTAGCAGCCATCATTCTGGACGATTGAGATGGTGAATTCCTTAGCTTCATATAGTTTTTTCAGTTCTTCAAGATCAGTACCGCTGATTGGTGAAGCATGAATCACATTTCCCTTGCCATCAAGACAAAGCTGCCCACTTAACAGTACCTGACCGTCAAAAGGTATATCTGCCAAACCCATCTCCTTAAGTTCAACAGGAGAACGCCCGGTACAGTTCATAACCAGAATGCCATTTTTCTTCAGCAATTCAATAGCCTTTAAGGCACTTTCCGGAACAGCCTTCATTTCATGGGAATAAAGCGTACCGTCTATGTCAAAGAATACAGCCTTTATCATACGATACCCTGCGCTTCCATGGCTTCGGCTACCTTTTCAAAGCCGGCAATGTTGGCTCCTACCACAAAGTTACCCTTATAGCCGTACTTTTCAGCTGAAGCAGAAACCTTGTTGTAGATGTTCTTCATGATTTCCTTTAATCTGGCATCAACTTCTACAAATGTCCATGACAGTCTCTGTGAGGTCTGGGACATTTCCCAAGCTGAAACACTTAC
>JAFUCG010000178.1 GCA_017459795.1 Erysipelotrichaceae bacterium
TAAGATTACTGTATAGGTTATTGAGTATGCGCCATAACAGGTTGCCATCTGCCTTGACCATTAATTCTTCCGAGGCAATGTTTGTTACGATTTCCAGATTGCTCTTTTCAAACTTCTCTCTGTATTCAGCCAATGACTGTTCAATGATTTCCTTGACATTGATGTCATTGTATTCAACACTGATGTTTCCGGTTGAGGCCTTGGAAGCCTCTATGAGGTCTTCTGTGAGCTTTTTCAGTCTTGCTGACTGTCTGTCCAGAACTTCCAGATATTTCGCTTCATCCTCCTTTGTATGCTTCTTTTTAAGCAAGTCAACATAGTTGATGATGCTGGTCAAAGGTGTCTTGATGTCATGCGATACATTGGTTATTAAATCAGTCTTAAGTCTTTCTGCCTTGAGATGCTTTTCTACCGCTGCTTCCAAGCCATCCTGAATTGAATCAAGAGTATCAAGATGCTGTTTTAATTCATGTGGCATCCACTTTGAATCCAGTTTTTCATATTCGCCCTTGCTGATCATTTCCGCATGATTCTTAAGTTTCTGGGCATTGGCCATCCACCACAGTAAGAATGCCAGTAATACTGCAGATACCAGAAGATATACAGTAGCGATCTCCCGTTCATATGAATTCATCACTATAAAGACCAGCCCCAGGAAATATGCCGCAGCAACTACAACTACCTTCCATATCAGGGCGATGCTGTTAATGTACTGGATGATTGCGTATAAGATCTTGTAAATGACGGTATTCTTATACCAGTCACCTGCCTTCACTCGCTTGACAAACGACAGTAACCAGGCCAATCCTCCTAAGCCCATCATGATTAATAAAATGAATAATCCGATGGTATACAGCAGATTGTCATAGGCCCGCTCATAATAAGAGAATCCTTGAACGAAAATGAAGCCAAACACGAATTCATATGCCACCGTAATGGCAGTAAAGACATCAAACGGGATCTTATCAAACCAGTTCAGATAGTAGCCTTCATAATTGATGTCGTGTCCGCTGGAATATATCAGCCAGATCAGATCAAGAACAAATACGATTATGGCTGCCAGGGTTATACCTAAACACCAGTACTTGTACTGTTTCAGATAATTGTAGTAATTGTAATTCTTATAGAAAGGATCATCCGTTGCGGTTAACGGATCCCTGATGAATATTTCTATTTCATAGTTGCTTAATCCATAGTCGTCATAATCATGTGGATTTTCATGCTCATAATAGTACCCCGATGCGATATCACCGGTGAATGCCTGGGAGAAGCCGATTTTAACACCTGAATCAATGTTGTATCTGTAAACTTCATTTTTCTTCTGGGCATCATCATATTTGTAAATGATGTAGCCGTAATTATTATCCCCCACTTCAAGAGTCCTGCCATTGTAAAGATAGGAAACAAGAGCATCACGGGATACTTCATAGGAATCTCTGTAACAAACTGAACTATGGTAATAATCCGTGTTTTCAGAATAAATACCGAAATCATTGGCATTTATAAGATGGAACCCTCCAATGAGTATCACTACTCCTAAAACACATAGAAACAGTACAGCCAGCAGTTTAACGGAGAAACGTTCCATTGGCTTGGCTTTTCTTACACTATCCATGGTATTCCTCCATCTTATATCCCTGACCCCAGACTACCCTTATGTAACGCGGTTCAGATGGATTGATTTCGATCTTTTCTCTTAAGTGTCTGATGTGAACGCTGACTACCCCATCATTGAGCATTAATTCATCGTTCCAGACATTCTTGTATATTTCATATGATGAAAATACCTTTCCCGGATTCTGAATTAACAGCTTCAGTATTCCATATTCCATTGGGGTAACATCAATTATGTTGCCGTCAACGGTAACGGTTTTCTTTTCATCATCCAATATGATCCCGCCATTCTGGTAAACCATGTTGTTGATGGTCTTACCGCCAAGCTGGGTATATCTTCTTAACTGTGACTTTACTCTGGCAATTACTTCCGTAGGATTAAACGGCTTGGTAATGTAATCATCTGCCCCAATCTCCAAGCCAAGCACCTTATCAACGTCTTCACTTTTGGCCGTAAGAAAAATAATAGGAATATTAGTGATCTTTCTTAGCTCGTGAGTTGCTCTAATGCCATCCATTTCCGGCATCATGATGTCCATGAGAATGAGATCAATTTCATTATCCTTTACTATGTCCAAAGCCTGTTTACCTGTGTATGCTTCATATAACTGATAGTCATTTCCTGACAGATATATTCTTAGTGCATCCACAATGTCTTTTTCATCATCTACTATAAGTATTTTTGCCATTTATATCACCCATCTACATTCTAGGTACTAACCTATTAACAAACAATTATCAAAACCTTTAAGAAATGCTTAAGAAAATAATTCATACGGTTGTATGAATTATCTTGATTTCTGTTGTAACTGATATGTCTTCCACTCCAGTAACTGTACTTCCTTCTGGTGCTTGACCAGGTCAATTCTGGCCTTGTTCAAGTGTTCCTTAAGGATGTTACTTCTTGTCTTGATTGTCTCGTCGCCCTTTTTGGTAAGATCCATGAATTCCTTGACCTTATCAAGCGGCATGCCGGTATCTGCCAGCATGATGACGAATCTTACGTCTTCAAGATCGTTGTCATTAAAGACACGGGAGTTATATTTATCTCTGCTGATGTTAGGGAAAAGTCCTAACTTTGCATAGTATCTGATAGTGTGTTCGTTTTCTTCAACAATTTCTGCAATGTCCTTGATCGTATACATTAATATCACCCTTTTACTAATAAAAACATTATACAACCACTTTGAAAATATTTAAATATCAATGTTTAAAATATGCCTTGGAGTTACTCTAATGTATTTGTTTAAATACATTGTTTAAGGCAGATTTACACATCTGAGACAATATAAAAGCAGATTCAACCCTTCCAAGCTGAATCTGCCTTATTTTAATCTTAAACTCTAAGTCTAACCGAAGAATTTGGTGATGTCCTGATATGTTACAAATACAAACAGCAACATTATCACAGCCAATGCGAAATAGTTGATTGCCATTTCCACCTTTTCATTCATTCTCTTACCGGTAATTAATTCAATGATGGCCATTACGACCTTGCCGCCATCGAATATGGCTAATGGCAACTGGTTCATCAAGCCTACGCTTATTGATAATGAACCCATTAAAGATAACAGTGATACCAAGCCATAGGATGCTGCTTCCTTGGTATATTCATAAATGGCAATCGTACCGCCTAACGAATCAAGACCGGTCCTGCCGGTAAATAAGCCAACGATACCAGATAATGTTAGCTTGATGGTATCAAAGGTATACTCTATGCCGGTTGGGATGGCGCTCCAGAATGTCAGTTCCTTCTGTACTAGCGGTCCACAGCTTATGCCGATGAGATACTGATTATTCTCAGTTAACTTAGGTGTTACAACATATACCATTTCCTGGCCGGCTCTTTCGATGTAAATGGTCATTGGGTCAGTATTACTCTGATTAGCCACTATGATGTCATAGAACGTTTCTGGGATGACTACATCACCGTTGGTATATTCTATCTTGGTAATCAGATCGCCCGCCTGTAGCCCGGCTATTTCGGCTGGAGAGCCACTTGTAACACTGTCAATATATGGGGCCGGATATTCATTGATGAAACCGTTGATCTGGAAGATCAGGATGAACACGAATACAGCCAGTAGCAGGTTGAAGAATGTCCCTGCAAGTAATATTAGTATTCTTTTCCAGATGGCTACGCCATACAGGGTTCTTTCCTTAGGAACTCTTAAGATCTCCGTAGGATTTCCTTCTTCATCAAATGCCAGCGGTGTTTCTTCATTTTCAACCATTCCATTAAAGCCGCCTAACGGGATGGCTCTTAAGGAATAGGTCGTCTCCTTGCCCTTCTTACTCCAGAGCTTTGGTCCAAAGCCCAGGGCAAATTCACTGACATAAACATTAAACAACTTGGCAACGATCAGATGTCCAAATTCATGAACGAAGATGATGATGCCCAGCATCAATATGAAATAAATGATCGTCATTGTCCGTTAACAACTCCTTCAACATAGTTCTGTGCCCATCTGTCACTTCTTATGATGTCTTCAACAGTAGGCTTTGTGATGAATTCACACTTTTCTACTGCTTCAAAGATCAGTCTTTCTATGTCCAAAAAGCTGATTTTTTCCTCCAGGAACAGATGGACGGCCTTTTCATTGGCCCCATTCATTACGGCAGCTAGGTTACCGCCCTTCTTGCCAACTTCAAAAGCCAGTTTGAGTAATGGATATCTTTCATAATCCATGGTCTTAAAATGCAATAAGCCTAATGATCCCAGATCAAGAGACTTGGTCGTATTATCCAGTCTGTCTGGATAACACAAGGCATATTGAATCGGAACTCGCATATCTGAAACACCTAACTGGGCTAAGATCGAATGATCCTTGAACTCAACTAATGAGTGAACGACACTTTCGGCATGTAATACCGTTTCAATGTTTTCATAGTCCAGGTCAAATAACCATTTGGCTTCCAATACCTCAAAGCCCTTGTTCATCATGGTTGCGGAATCAATGGTTATCTTCTTCCCCATTGACCAGTTTGGATGACTTAAAGCCTGTTTCAAGGTAACGTTCTTTAATTCCTCACGGCTCAGATCACGGAAGCTTCCGCCAGAAGCCGTAATGATAATCTTCTTTATTTCAGAATGCTTACTGCCCTGCAAGCACTGGAATATGGCTGAATGTTCAGAATCAATTGGAATTAATCTGACGCCCTTCTCCTTAGCCTTGGCAGTAACTATTGAACCGGCTGCGACCAATGTTTCCTTATTGGCCAAGGCAACATCATAGCCGTGTTCCATCGCGTTTAATGTTGGTAATAATCCAACAAAGCCCTGTAAGGCATTTACGACCAGATCCAGCCCTTCTAATTCACTTAGTTTAATTAGGCCTTCATCGCCATAAAAAAACTGTATGTCAGGATATTCCTTAGCCAGTTCATCCCTGTCAGCTTCATTTCTGACACAGATGCATTCTGCCTTGTTATTCTTCAGATATTCTCTTAAAAAACTGATATTGTTGCCAACATTCAGACCTTTTACTTCAAAAAGGTCAGGATGCTGGGAAACAATATCAACAGTCTGAGTGCCAATTGAACCACTGGCACCTAATAATACTATTTTCTTTCTCATAACAATACCACTATTAAGGCAAACAGTAACATTGAGTTAAATGAAATACTGTCAAGCCTGTCTAATACGCCACCATGGCCTGGGAACAGATTGCTGAAGTCCTTAATGCCGTAATGACGTTTGATTGCGGAATAAAACAGGTCACCGATCTGTCCGACAAAGGACATGGCCAGTGCTGAAATAATGATGAATGACAGAGGTATGTCATAGAACCTCTGTAATACCAGTATGCCATAGATGACATCTGCGATCGTACCGCACACAAAGCCGCCTATGCTTCCTTCAATTGTCTTGTTTGGTGAGATGCGCTCATTGAGCTTATGCTTGCCGATTGCCCTGCCCACGAAATATGCGAACATGTCAGGGAAAGTCGTACCGATGACCATATAGAACACAAACAGGTTTCCATAACCATACATTGTGACGATGCCTGCCATCATCATTGAGAAAATGTTCAGATACATGAAGATCATTCCGATTTGCTCAAACGTTACCTTCTCATCCTTTACCAGCCAGAACCCCAAGTAAATGATGGTCGCTACTTCCATTAAGATGAAGTAGTTTAAGCCAAGATAATTACTGTACATCATTAGAAGTGACAGTAAATGTACTGAATAAGTCAATACAGGACTCCATTCCTTATTGACAAGATTCAGCATTTCTTTTGTTCCCAATACATTTGCCACAAAGGCAAGGATGGTAAACGGTATGCCACCGAAATACAGCGGTGGTACTACGATTAGTAACAGTATGATTGCGGTAATGATTCTAGTTTTCATTCAGTCCTCCAAATCTCCGGGAACGGCTCGCAAAGTCGGTAACGGCTTTTTCAAACTCGTCCGGAGTAAAATCAGGCCAATGAGTCGCAGTGAAGTATAATTCGGCATATGACAACTGCCATAACAGGAAATTAGACAGACGGTAGTCCAGACTGGTTCTGATCATCAGGTCTATTTCCGGATACTTCGCAGTGGAAAGATAACCGTTAAACATTTCTTCCGTCATCTTTTCAGTTACCTTTCCGCTGGTATAGTCTTCTAAATATCTGTTAATGCCATCAACTATGTCTTTTCTACCGCCATAGTTCATGGCGAATACCAGAGTCATGTTATTGTTATTCTTAGTTTTTTCCATAGCCTCCAAAAGGACTTTCCTTGTTGAATCGGGGAAAGCTGAAAGGTCACCTATTGATTCGATCTTAATGCCCTTTTCCATTAATTCCTTAAGGAACTTATTGATGAAAATGGCCGGTAAGCCCATAAGGTAATTGACTTCCTCAATTGGTCTTTTCCAGTTTTCCGTAGAAAAGGCATATAATGTCAGCACCTTAACTCCCATTTCATTGGCTTTAATGGCGATGTTTCTGACATTATCGGTGCCCTGATAGTGGCCGGCTGAACGAGGCAGGTTTCTTTCCTTAGCCCATCTGCCGTTACCATCCATGATGATGGCAATATGCTCTGGTACTTTAATGCTCATAAGTAGATTGTCA
>JAFUCG010000179.1 GCA_017459795.1 Erysipelotrichaceae bacterium
AAAGGACATTGAAGAATCATTGCTTGATGAAGAAGTAACATTTAAGTTCTAATGGAGAGAAATCTCCATTTTCTTTTGGCTGTTCTTTTGTTACTATAACAGTCGTGAGGTGGAATTACCATGGCAATTTTCTGTACCATTTACTATGTCTTAAACTATGCTAAGACCATACCGCAGATCATGAAACTAATAAGAACCAAAAGCAGCAGCGACTATAGCATTTCCATGATTGTATTACAGCTTATTTCAATGTTCTCCTGGTCAATATACATTTTTACCAGCCCGCAGAATCTGGTTGTTTACATAGGTACTGTTCTGGATTTACTGATTTTGATCATTACTGACATTCTGATTTTCCGTTACTATAAATACAGATGAAACGTATAAATTTTTAGGACATATCAGTTGTATGAAAAGGCGATTTTTGATATATTAATTTAGTGTTTTTTAAACTAGAAAGACAGGAGAAAATTGTTATGGAAAGAAGAGTAGGTACTGTATCCAGAGGTATTCGTTGTCCTATCATCAGAGAAGGGGACAATCTTGCCGAAATCGTTGTTGACAGCGTTATTAAGGCTGGCGAAAGTGATGGCTTCCAGTTAAGAGACAGAGATGTCATCGCCGTTACTGAAAGTGTTGTAGCCAGAAGCCAGGGAAACTATGTATCTGTTGATACCATAGGCGAAGACGTAAGAAGAAAATTCGGCGGTGAAACTGTCGGTGTTATCTTCCCAATCTTATCAAGAAACCGTTTCGCAATCTGCTTAAAGGGCATTGCTAGAGGTGTTAAGAAGATCGTCTTGATGCTGTCATATCCACGTGATGAAGTTGGTAATGAATTACTTACATTAGATCAGCTCGATGAAAGAGAGATCGATCCATATGCAACTGTTCTGACATTAGAACAGTATCGTGAATACTTTGGAGCTAATTTGCACCCATTTACAGGTGTTGACTATGTTCAGTACTACAGCGACTTAATCAAGGCTGAAGGTGCTGAAGTTGAAGTCATCTTCGCAAATCAGGCCAAGGAAATCCTGAATCATACAAAGAATGTCTTATGCTGTGACATTCATACCAGAAAGAGAACCAAGAGAATCTTAAAGGCCTTAGGTGGCGAAAAGGTATATGGCCTTGATGACATCATGACTGAAAGCATCAATGGCAGTGGTTATAACAGCCAGTATGGCTTATTAGGTTCTAACAAGGCAACTGAAAACAGTGTCAAGTTATTCCCTAATGACTGCACAGACTTAGTATCTGAGATCCAGGCTTCTATCTTGGAAAAGACTGGCAAGCACGTTGAAGTAATGGTTTATGGCGATGGCGCTTTCAAGGATCCTGTAGGACAGATCTGGGAACTCGCTGACCCAACCGTTTCACCAGCATCAACTGAAGGCTTAAAGGGTACACCTAACGAATTAAAGTTAAAGTATCTTGCTGATAATGATTTCTCACAGTTATCAGGTGCTGAATTAAGAGAAGCCATTTCCAACCGTATCAGAGAAAAGGATCAGAATCTGGTTGGTAAGATGGAATCTGAAGGCACGACACCACGTCAGTTAACTGACCTGATCGGTTCATTATGTGACTTGACAAGTGGTTCTGGTGACAAGGGAACTCCAGTAGTTCTTGTCCAGGGTTACTTCGACAACTATACAAACGACTAATTAATTAATCATTTGAAATAACATTAACCTCCATGAATGCTATAATGTTAGCAATCACGGAGGTTTTTATATGAGTAAGATTACAGAAGAAAAACTAAATGAATATTCCGATAATTTTAACAGCAGCAAGGCTAATCTCATAGCTGCCAATTCCGCTGCTCAGAATGGCATCATCAACGCTGCCGTTAATTATCAGGCTAAAAGAAAGATCGCTGATACATTTACCATCAGCTTAAAGCAGGGCTCAATTACTAACCAGAAGGCCAGTGGCCGTTGCTGGTTATTCAGTGCCTTAAACACATTCCGCTTTGAATTCATGCAGAAGTACAATGTAGAAGACTTTGAATTATCACAGAACTACCTGTTTTTCTATGACAAGCTTGAAAAGGTTAACTACTATCTTGAAAGCATGCTTCAAATCACTGATGAACCAGTTGACGGACGCTTATACAGCTGGATCAATTCAATGCCATTAAACGATGGCGGGCAGTGGGACATGTTCGTTAATCTGGTAAACAAGTATGGCGTATGTCCTAAGGAAGCTTATCCAGACAGCGCCAATGCATCTGCTTCAAGAGATTTCGTTTCTTATCTGACCAGCAAGATCAGAGAATTCGCCGTTGTATTAAGAAAAGAAAAACTCGCTGGAGCTTCAATGGAAAGACTGCAGAGCATCAAGGAAGACATGCTGAACGATGTATATCGTGTACTGGTAATTTCTCTTGGTGAGCCTCCAAAGAGCTTTGACTGGAACATTAAGAATAAGGACGGCAAGTTAATTCAGGAATTCGGCATTACACCAAAGGAATTCTTCAATAAGTACATTAATATTGACCTTAATGATTATGTAAGCATCATCAACGCACCAACTGAAGACAAGCCATTCAATAAGCTTTATACCGTTAAATTCCTAGGCAACGTTGTTGAAGGCAACATCATCAAAGA
>JAFUCG010000180.1 GCA_017459795.1 Erysipelotrichaceae bacterium
ACTTCTCTGCTGCTTCTTTTTTGAATTCCGGTGAATACTTATTATTTGGTTTTCCTGCCATATTAAAACCCTCCTATACTTTCATTATACAGGAGGGTTCCGGTTTTTTTATTAACTATCCTTTTTCACTGGGGCAGTTCAGAATCCGGCTTTCAAAATATCTATTGTCTGTTATTTAACAGTATTGTGAATCAGTTCAAGAACTTCTTCAGCTGTATTGCAGGCAACAGCCTTTTCAGACAGTTTCTGCATTTCTGCATAAGACAGCTTATTGGCGATGCTTCTTGCTCTTAAGATACTTGTAGCACTCATTGAGAATTCATCAAGTCCTAAGCCCATTAATACGCTGATGGCATCAGGTTCGCCTGCCATTTCGCCACACATGCCAACCCACTTGCCTTCCTTATGAGCACCGTCGATTGTCATCTTGACAAGTCTCAGAATTGATGGGTTGAATGGCTGATACAGGTAAGAAACCTTTTCGCTCATTCTGTCAGCGGCCATTGAATACTGAATCAGGTCGTTTGTACCGATTGAGAAGAAATCAGCAACCTTGGCAAACTGGTCAGCCAGTACTGCTGCAGCTGGAATTTCAACCATCATACCAACCTGGATGTTGTCGCCTACTTCTACGCCTTCCGCAACCAGTTTAGCCTTTTCTTCTTCGAACATTGCCTTAGCTTCATTAAATTCATTGATGGTAGCGATCATTGGGAACATGATTGCCAGTGAACCGAATGCGCTGGCTCTGATCAGGGCTCTTAACTGTGTTCTGAAGATGTCTTTTCTGTCCAGACATAATCTGATAGCTCTGTAACCTAAGAATGGGTTCATTTCAGGATCGATTGGCAGATATGGTAACTTCTTGTCGCCACCGATATCCAATGTTCTTACAACGACCTGCTTGCCCTTCATTGCTTCCAGAACCTTCTTATAAGCAACGAACTGTTCTTCTTCTGTTGGTAACTGCTGAGAATTCATGTATAAGAATTCTGTACGGTATAAGCCGATTGCTTCAGCGCCATTGTCCAAAGCACCGTCTACATCATCAGGAGTACCGATATTTGCGGCTAAGGTAATCTTTCTGCCATCTACTGATACACTTGGCTGGTCCTTGAAGGCCTTTAATGCCAATACTTCTTCCTTATACTTAGCTTCCTTAGCCTCATACTTGGCAACTTCTTCTGCTGTTGGATTAACGATTACTTCACCCTTTAAGGCATCAAGTACAACTACATCACCAGCGTTAACTGCTGATAAGACACCCTTAACACCAACGATTGCCGGGATTTCCAGACTTCTTGCCATGATGGCTGAATGAGAAGTACGTCCGCCGATTTCTGTAATGAAGCCCTTAGCGTATTTCTTATCAAGCTGAGCTGTGTCAGATGGAGTTAAGTCATGAGCAACGATTACACATTCCTCATTGATCAATGATAAGTCAGCTATCTTAACATCACAGATGTGATACTTGATTCTGGTTGTAACATCTCTTAAGTCTGCTGCTCTTTCTCTCATATATTCATCATCCATTGATTCGAACATGGCAATGTAATTACCGGCAACAGTATCAACTGCGAATTCTGCGTTGATGTTTTCAGATGTGATCATATTCTTAACTTCATCAGCGAAGGCTGGGTCACCAACCAACATCAAATGAGCGTCAAAAATAGCTAATTCTTCTTCAGAAAGTCTGCCTGTAGCCTTCTCCTTAATTGTTTCAATATCCTTTGTACTGTCTTCAACAGCTTTTTCAAATTTAGCAACTTCAACTGCTGCATCAGCATTTTTTCTTTCAATTACAAGTTCCGGTGTCTCATATTTATAGACAGGAGCAATTGTAACACCACTACTAGCCGCAATACCTTTTAACATGTGTAATTATCTCCTCCCAATGTCCTTTTTAAGACATTTTTTTACTAAAATAATTTTAACAAAGATACCCTACCATTTCAAGGCATTGAGCAGTTCATCCATGGCACTCCCCTTCAGTCTGTAGTAGGTACTTCTTGAATAATAAGATAACCACCAGTCACGAGGTTTATCATAGATGAATTCATTGCTGATGATCTCCTTTGCGTCCTTGGAAAGCGCGTCGACTTGCTTTTCCAGAACAGCACAGAATGTCTTTTCTTCATTGCTTAAGCCAAAAACGTCACGGGCAAGAATCTTCTTGCGCATGTCAAACAGGTATTTAATCAGAATTGCATTATTCTTAAAATGATCATTCATTTTTTTAAAAAAACCTCTCATTATTACATTTGTTAGAAAAACCTATGTTTTCCTAAATAAATATGCTAATATTTCTTCGGTGATTATTTATGAATGATATTTTAAAGGAAGAGCTCATCTATCAGGGCCGAATCTGCAAATTTACTCACGACACCGTTACCTTTGAAGACGGTTCAACCGGACACCGTGATGTTCTGCACCTGCCAGGTGCTGTTGCCGTCATTGCCGAAAACAATGAAGGCAAGCTTTTGTTTGTTTCCCAATACCGTCACGCTGTAGAAACTGAATTACTGGAAATACCGGCAGGCATGCTGGAAAAAGGTGAAAACCCTGAGCTGGCAGCTTTGAGAGAGCTTCAGGAAGAAACAGGTTATAAGGCAAGTAAAATAGAAAAGCTTGTTGAATTCTTCACTTCTCCAGGCGTTGTAAAGGAAAAGATTTACGTATACATGGCAAGTGATCTGACCTTTGTTGGCCAGCATCTGGATGCCGATGAATACATTAACGTCAAGACCTATACAGCTGAAGAAGTTGAAAAAATGATAAATAACAATGAGCTTCAGGATGGGAAAAGCATCATTGCCTATGAATTATGGAAAAACAGGAAATCACTCTAGATTTCCTGTTTTCTTATGAATTCCAATAATCCTTCTTCATTAAATGCACCGGCCATGCCACCCTCATGAAGGCAGGCATAGGCACCTGATGCACACGCAAGTTTCAGACATCTGTCATATGGGTATCCCTTGTCTCTTGAACTCAGGAAACAACCCGCAAAACTATCCCCTGCTCCCGTTGAATCCACAACAGAAACCTTAAAGCTGTCATGTTCGTAGGTCTCATCAGGAGTATAACAGTATGACTTCCGGCTACCGTCGGTAACACAGATGAATTCACAGCCTCTCTTAAACAGTCTTTCATTAATGTCAAAACAGCCGCTTTTTTCCTTTAAGCGTTCATAACAGGTCCTATTAATGAACAGACCGTCAGAAAGTTCCATCAACATGCTGATCTCTTCAGGGTCATTGTACTGACTTGCTCCGTCAAATATGATCTTAGCGCCATGTCTTTTGGCTTCTCTTAACATTTCCAGATCTTCAAAGCTGAGTTTAATAGTATGCATTAGCGAATAGATGTAGCTTGCGTTATTTAATAAGTTCTGCATCTTCTCCGTCTTTTCATACTTTGGATGCTCAGGCTCTATTACATAGATGCATTTCTCATTGCCATTAGACAGTATCAGACAGCTGCCGTTGACTACCCCTTCACCATACATGATTTCAGAAGTATCAACACCATAATCATTTAATGTCTTAATGAACAGTTCGGTATCCTGACTGTCTTTTTCCAGGTAGTCCAGAACCTTGACGTTACTGCCATAACTTCTGGCAACAACAGCCACGTTTAATACGCAGCCGCCAACCTTCTGGCCCATTGGCTTGGCAATTCCTACATCCCCAGCTGAAGGAAAAGCCTCCACTTCATAAAAGTTATCGATGTCGCTTCCTGCGATCATCAGCATGTAATCACTCATGACTACCACCTAACATTTCAAGTTCTGCTGCGACCATCTTAAGATCAAAGTCATTTACTGAATCAATTATGTCCAGATAGCGCAACAGTTCATCATCTACCCCATTATATGTCCCAACCATTGCCCCTAATATTGTCGCAATTGTATCAGTGTCATTCCCTATGTTCACGGCGGCAGTGATACAATCCATTGTTCTGCCTTCACAAGCTGCCAATAAGCCAAAGGCTACCGGTACAGCTTCTGCGGCAGACAACCCGCAGCCGATTATGTCAATCAGTTCTTCCATTGTCCTGTCAATATCGGCCTTGTATTTATTGGCGATGCTGACAGCCAGTTTTATTCTCTTATATACACTTGGATTGGCAAGCTGCTTACCAGCTCTTCTGCCAACTTCATCACCATATTTAGCTCCAACCAGGCCTGCCTTGATGATTGAATCGATTGTTGACTCATCATGCATGGCTTCGCTTACCGCTGCTGAAACAGCACAGGCCCCGGCTAATGATGTTGAATTATAATGCGTAGGCTTACAAATTGTAACGGCATCCTGCATGGCTTTCTTAATGTTGCCATGGCTTGCCAAACCAACCGGTGAGATCTTCATGGCACTGCCATTGGAACCCTTACCGTTATCAACACTTAAGAAATCGTATGGACCGCTTACTTCTTCACCTCTTAACCTCTTTACTGCACCAACGGTAGTTGGTCCAGCCAGTTTGAAGTATTCGGTTTGAGACCATCTGAGTAAGGCCTTCTTAGCAACTTCATCGGTAATGTTGCCATTAGCGTTAATGATTTCCAAAGCCGTACAGTATGCTAATGAAAAGTCATCAGTAACACTGCCTAATTGGAAATCTCTGGCAAAGACATCGTCAGGTGCCTTTAAAAGCTCGGTAACCTTGCCGCCAAACTTCGCAACGATCTGCTCTTTGCTTCTGGTTTCGGTCACACTACCCATGGCATCCCCTAAGGCTGCCGCTAATAATCCTCCAAGAATCTTATCGTAACTTGTCATATTGTAAACCCCGCTGTTTTTCTGCATCCATTGTAACAAAAAGCTGAAGGCATGTGAACCTTCAGCGATTTTACTATTTATTAATTCCTAAGAATCTGAACAGCTCTTCCTTGCGGTCTTCCATGTCTTGCCAACCAAGCTGGAATAATTCTTCAAGGTGCTGTTCATCGCCAGAGAATCTCTTGACGCCGCAGTCTCTTGAAGGTCTGATCAGTATGCCATTGCCCTCTTCTTCAAGCTTGTAAACGGCATCCATCTGATCATAGTAGGCTTCTGTTCTGTGATCCAGTGTTTCCAACATTTTTGGATAGTTGTGATATACCAGTCTCAACATTAATGTTAAGAAGAAACCGTTTGGCTTACGGACATAGTTTTTGTCCTTGGTAACGATGACCAGCATCTTCTTATAACCTTTTTCAGCAGCTCTCTTAAGAGATACCATGGTATCAATGCCGCCATCAAGATACTTGTTGCCGTCAACTGTTGTCATGGCACCTGTTATTGGTAAGGTGCATGAAGACTTTAACAGCTCTGCATCATCGTCAAGTTCAAACTTGTTCTTGTATTCAAGCTGCTGCTTGCTCATGTTATAGACACCCATTTCATAGTCCTTATCGCTTTCACGCAAGTCCTTTAAGGCATCCTTATATGGAGGTAAGACATACTTTTCTTTCATGTAGTTATAAGCGCATAATGCACCTTCGGAAAAAATTGCCCGTACACCTAAGAAACGCGGATCAGTGACTGACTTAACTGACATTTCGTGCATCTCATCAATTCTGCCACTCATGAAAAACAGTGAATGAACAGCAGTTGCTGAAATTGAAACACAATATTTGAACTCAATTCCATTGTCATGGAGCCATTTCATAGCTCCAGCCGTATAGCTTCCTCGAAAGCCGCCACCCTCCAGTACTAATGCTACATCCTCTATCATAACTACCTCACATAATCGGTGCGAACAGTTTCAGCACCGCTCTGATAACAACCTTATATAATGGTATCTTAAGACAGTCAGCCATGTCAATCAACTGGCTTTCCTCAAATGTCCTGTCAAAATCCTTGCGGATATCCTTTAAAGCCTTAGTCTTATATAACAGTGCTGCACATTCAAAATTCAGATAATAGCTTCGGTAATCCATGTTGATGGTACCGACAATGGCGATTCTGTCATCAGCCATCATGACCTTGGAATGAATGAAGCCAGGAGTGTATTCATATACCTTTACACCGGATGAAATTAATTCCTTGTAGTAGCTTCTGGCACTTTCAAGCATGTAGATCTTATCAGGAACATGCGGCAATATGATTCTTACATCAATGCCGTTCTTACTTGCCTGTTTTAAGGCACTTAAGGTCTCATTATCAACAACAAAGTAAGGAGTCATGATATACAAATGATGCTTGGCGCTCCATATCATGTTCAGATGAGCTGTCTTGGAAACATCCTCGGAATCAGTTGGTGAATCAGAGAATGGCTGAACGTAGCCCTTTTCTTCAGGAAAATCCACAACCGGTTCACCTTCAGGCAAGGTAATGATCTGTTCAGTAGAAGCCTGCCAGAACTGTAAGAACATGACGGTCATGTTCTTAACGGCTGTGCCTTCAATTCTGATACCGGCATCCTTCCAATGACCATATAAGCTTACTTCATTAATGTATTCATCACCAAAGTTCAAACCACCGGTAAAGCCGACATTACCGTCAATTACTACTAACTTGCGGTGGTCACGGTTATTCATCGTAACAAGCAAGATAGGTCTCATTGGATTGAACATCTGATACTTAATGCCTTTTTCCTTGAGTATCTTGTTAAAGTATCTGGAAAGATACATGGCGCTGCCCATGTCATCATATATGAGTCTTACATCTACGCCTTCCTTAACTTTTTCTTCTAATACTTCAAGAATGGCATTTAAAAACTTGCCCTGCTGCAGGATGAACATTTCAATGTAGATGTAATGCTTGGCTTTCTTCATGTCTTCAAGCAATGCTTCAAACATGCTCTCACCAGTTGAGTAATATGTGGTCTTATTGTTCTTGTAAAGCGGGAAATAGGAGTAGTCATTGATGTATTTTATCTGCTTATAGATACTCTCATCACCCTTTGAAACCTCACTTAAAGCCTCATCATTTTTAAGCAATGGTTTAAACTTAAGAACGCTGGCCAAATGTTCTCTTCTGAACTTTGGCGGTACACGTCTTGAACCGAACATCAGGTATAAGACACCACTGGCCAACGGGAAAATGGCTGATATAATCAGCCAGTTGATCTTATAGGCCGGTGAAATGTTGGCATTTACCACATACAAAACAACCAGTACATCCATTATCGTGAGAATAATGTATACCGGTAACAGCCATTGTGATAATAAGTATATGCCAACAAACATTGCGACGATCTGAGCAATTATCAGAATACCCGTAATGAACAGCTTGCTGGCAAGGATCTTCTTTATTCTTCTCATTTATAATTCCTTAGGTTGTATTTAAAAATCATCTTTATTCTTTCATTCATTGAATATAACGGATGCCATGGCGGTACCTTGGCAACTTCAACACATTCCCCACCCAGCTTCTGGCATGTCTTGACGCTAGGAATGTTTTCTGGGGATACCGTAATGATAAGATAATCCATGTTCATCTTTTTGGCAAAGGAAAACAGCATCTTACAGGATTTATAAGCATAATCATGACCTCTATATGCCGGTAATACTCTGTAACCGATGTTACCAAAGTAATACAGCGATTGATTATGGCCTAATCGTAAGTCACAATAACCGACTTGCTTATTGGTACCTTTAAGATAAATTCCATACATGTACTGATTGTCGCTAACCCTGGTTACGCGAAGAGCGAGTTCGTCATCACCAAGGTTATACTCCTTGAGTATTTCCCTTTTTTTTAAAAAATCGAACATTTCGCACTCCTTATACCTATATTATAAAGCACTTTACAAAAATGTTAAATTTCAGTTTAATTTTTCAAAAAATCACTTGCATATCATTTTTCTGTGTGCTAGTATATTAAAGCATCCTAAGAAATGGCATGGAGAAATACTCAAGAGGCCGAAGAGGCGCCCCTGCTAAGGGTGTAGGTCGGGAAACTGGCGCGAGGGTTCAAATCCCTCTGTCTCCGCCATTCATGTTTCCAAATTTGGTCCAGTGGTGTAGTGGCTAACATGCCTCCCTGTCACGGAGGAGATCGCGAGTTCGATCCTCGTCTGGACCGC
>JAFUCG010000181.1 GCA_017459795.1 Erysipelotrichaceae bacterium
GGTTAATGAATACTGATACATACGCGGGCATCTAAGAAACTTGCGTACATCTGAAATATGCATATGTTATCCTCACCTATATTTTAACATAGATAATAAATTAACAAAATAAAAAAAGGACCTTTATGGTCCTATTTTGTTAAATTACTTAACGTTTTCTTTTAATGCCTTTGCAGGCTTGAAAGCTACAGCTTTCTTAGCAGCAATAGTGATCTTTTCCATTGTTGCTGGGTTGATGCCTTCGTGAGCAGCCTTTTCCTTAACAACGAACTTACCAAAGCCGCTTAAGTCAACAGTATTGCCCTTTTCTAATTCGCTGGCAACAACATCTAATAAGAACTGAATCTGTTCACCAGCAGCCTTCTTTGTTAATTCAAATTCGTCTGCTAATTTTTCAGCTAATTCTTTTTTATTTAAAACTTCTGCCATAAATATTTCCTCCGAGTGTTATTATACCAAAAATGTCCCTCCCATAGCAACATTTTGAGCGTTTTTCTCCTTGGTAAATAGGCTTAGTTTTCCTGCTTTAACTCCCTGTTCATTAAGTCATTTATGGCTTGTGAAGGTTTCTTGTTTTCAAAGAGAACCTTGTATAATTCATCGGTTATCGGCATTGAAATATTCAGCTTATCTGCCTCCTGCTTGATGATCCTGCAGGCCTCAACACCTTCAACTGTCTTGGTGTTTGTTTTCCAGAATTCCTCGGCATCATCATTACAGCCAATCGTATACCCGGCTTGCCAGTTACGGGAGAATCTTGAGGTACAGGTAACTATCAGATCCCCCATGCCGCATAGTCCCATGAACGTTTCCTTCTTACCACCCATCTTAACGCCATATCTGGTCATTTCTGCCAGACCTCTGGTCATCAATGAGGCCTTGGCATTATCACCCAAGCCAACGCCATAGAGTATTCCTGAAGCAATGGCAATGATGTTCTTAAGCCCTGCCCCATATTCACAGCCGATCATGTCGTCATTACGGTATACCCGGAAGTAGTTATTGGCAAACATCTTCTGTAATTGTTTGGCTACTTCATCGTCCTCACAGACTATGTTTACCGTTGTCTGCATTCTTTCTACGACTTCTTCAGCGTGTGACGGGCCAAGTATTGCGGCATAGGCCTTCAATTGTTCAGGCTTGAAGAACTTGCTTATTTCAACTGAAAGACGGTCATGAGTGTCAGGGCTGAAACCCTTGGCAGAATTAATGAGAATAACTGGCTTCTTTACCATTGGTGCGATCTGTTCAGCCATCTTGATGCTGGTGCCGCTTGGTACTGCCAGTAAGACATACTCATATTCAGATACCAGATTCAGCTCATCAGTAGCTTTCAGACTGCTGTTTAAAACGGTATCAAAATACTTCTTATTGGTATGCTCTTCATTTATTTCTCTTACTCTGGTCTTGTCACGGGCATAGATAACGACTTCATTTTCATTATCAGCCAGTACATTTGCCAGGGCTGTGCCCCAGCTTCCTGCCCCAATTACAAACACTTTCATTAATTCTTGTTCCTCGCAATGATCCTGATTGGATTACCGTCAAAGCCGAACGCTTCTCTTAATCTGTTTTCCAGATAACGCTGGTATGAGAAGTGTAACAGTTCAGCGTCGTTAACAAACAATACGAATGTAGGAGGTGCTACAGATACCTGTGAAGCATAGTTTATCTTCAGCTTACGGCCATTATGAGCTGGCGGCGGTGTGGTGATCTGAGCATCAGCGATTACTTCATTCAACAAGGCTGTTGAAACTCTCATCTGTGAATAGTCATATACTTCATCGATCAATGGGAATAAAGTCTGAATTCTTGACTTGTTAAGAGCTGAAGTAAAGGCAATAGGAGCATAATCAAGGTACAGGAATTCCTTTCTTATTTCCTTGGTTATCTTATCCATGGTGGTATGATCCTTTTCAACCAGATCCCACTTGTTATAGACAATGATGACACCCTTGCCGGCTTCCTTGGCGTATCCGGCTACGTGCTTATCCTGTTCGGTAATACCTGTTGAACCATCCAGTAAGAATAAGGCAACATCACACTTGTCAATTGCCTTCATGGCACGCAAAACAGAATATTTTTCAATATCCTCGTAAATCTTGCCTCTTTTTCTTATACCGGCCGTATCAACTACGACATAATGCTTACCGTCTCTTTCAAACGGTGTATCAATGGCATCTCTGGTTGTTCCTTCAACATTTGAAACAATTACTCTCTGCTGATTCAGCATGGCATTTACCAAAGAGCTCTTACCTACATTTGGTCTGCCGATTACCGCAAAGGAGATCATGCCTTCATAGTCATGGATCTCATTTCCTTCAAATGAATCCAGAATTGCGTCCAGCAGGTCACCCATGCCGATTCCATGGACACCGCTTATGGCAATTGGATCACCCAAGCCAAGCTTGTAAAATTCGTATATGTTAGCCTGTAATGTTACATCGTCAATCTTATTAACAGCCAATATTACCTTCTTGCCAGATTTCTGCAGCATTCTGGCAATGAATACGTCATCGTCAGTTACCCCTTCCTTGCCATTTGTTATCATGACAACGGTATCTGCTTCTTCTATGGCAACTTCTACCTGAGCCTTTATTTCTATTTGAAAAGGTTGATCAGCGATTTGCAATCCACCGGTATCGATTACATTGAAATCTTTGGTCAACCATTCGCATTTTCCATAAATTCTGTCTCTGGTAACTCCAGGTGTATCATTAACGATAGAAACTCTTTCTCCTATCATTCTGTTAAATACGGTTGACTTGCCAACATTGGGACGGCCAACAATTGCGACTGTGCCAACTAGCATAGTTTCGCCCTCCTAAAGCTTCTCTTCAACAATCTGCATTATCTCATCTACCACCTGAACGATAGTCATTTCTGAAGTATCGATCTCGATGGCATCTTCAGCCTTTTTCAAAGGTGAATGCTTACGATGAGAATCCTGATAATCTCTTTCAATTATCTCCTGTGTAAGGACACGCAGATTACTCTTTATGCCTCTTTCCTGATTTTCAAGATATCTTCTCATGGCTCTGGTCTCAGCTGATGCGGTCATGAAGATCTTTACTTCTGCATCAGGCAGTACAACCGTGCCAATATCTCTTCCATCCATTATATAACCCTTATTCTTAGCGATCTTCTGCTGCATCTTTACCAGGTGTTTCCTTACTGTCAGCTTGGTAGAAACATTGCTTGCCATCATTGAAATCTCATCTGTTCTGATAGCGCTTGATACATCTTCGCCATCTAAGAATACCTTACCGTCACTGCTGAAGTCGATTTTGATTCCCTTCAGTAATTCCTTTAAGGCTGCTTCATCGTTGTAGTCAATACCGGTCTTAACAACCTTTAAGGCTACACAACGATACATTGCACCGGTATCAAGATGTTTATAATCAAGTTTCTTACATAATTCTTTGGCAATGGTACTCTTACCGGATGCACTAGGGCCATCAATGGCTATGTTAATTTTACTCATAAATCCTCTATCCTATTAATCCTCTTTCCTGAGCAAAGAAGAATCCAATGACAATGATGATGACAAACAGAGCAATAATCAGTAATGTCAGTACGACA
>JAFUCG010000182.1 GCA_017459795.1 Erysipelotrichaceae bacterium
GCCGGAAATGGCCAAGGCAGAAATAGAAAATGACATTGGTTTGGATGCTTCTGATGCACCATTAATCAGTGCAAAATTAGGCACCAATGTTCACCAGGTGTTGGAGAACATCGTCAAGTATGTACCTGCTCCAAGTGGCGATCCTAAAGCTCCATTACAGGCTCTGATATTTGACTCTTACTACGATTCATACCGTGGGGTAATCGTTGCGGTCAGAATCAAGAACGGTGAGATAAAGGTCGGCGACATGATCCAGTTAATGAGCAATGGCTTAAAGTATCAGGTCACGGAAGTAGGCATCAGAAGTCCTAAAGAAATCAATAAAGAAAAGCTTGAGTGCGGTGAAGTAGGCTGGCTGGCTGCTTCAATCAAGAGCGTTCAGGATGTCAGAGTAGGTGATACCATTACCCTGGCAGATAAACCATGCGCTGAACCGTTACCGGGCTACCGTGAGCTTCAGTCAATGGTATATTGCGGCTTATATCCTACAGATAACGCCAGATATAACGATTTAAGAGACGCCTTAGAGAAGCTCCAACTTAATGATGCATCGCTCAAATTTGAGGCTGAAACATCCCAGGCCTTGGGCTTTGGCTTCAGATGTGGCTTCTTAGGCTTATTACACATGGATGTTGTCCAGGAAAGACTAGAAAGAGAATACAATCTTGACCTCATTGCCACGGCTCCTAGCGTTGTCTACGAAGTACACCTGGCAAATGGGGAAGTTAAGTTAATAGATAACCCGGCCTTATTACCGGCCAATCAGATGATCGAATACATCGCTGAGCCGTTCATCAAGGCCAAGATCATGGCACCAAAGGATTACATTGGTCCGATCATGGAATTATGTCAGAACAAGCGTGGTTTGTATCAGGACATTGTCTATCTTGATGACACCAGAGTAAACATCATCTATGACTTGCCATTAGCTGAAATCGTCTTTGACTTCTTTGACAAGCTGAAGTCATGCACCAAGGGTTATGCTTCATTAGACTATGAATTAACCGGCTACAGAAAGAGTGAACTGGCCAGAATGGACATTCTGATCAATGGTGAAATCATCGATGCCTTAGCCTGCATCGTTCATACCAAGTTCGCTTATCAGCGAGGCAGTAACATTACCCGTAAATTAAAGGAAATCATTCCTAAGCAGCAGTTTGAAATACCGATCCAGGCCAGTGTATCAGGTAAAATCATTGCCCGTACCAACATCAAGGCCTACCGTAAGAACGTCTTGGCCAAGTGTTATGGCGGTGACGTAAGCCGTAAGAAGAAGCTTTTGGAAAAACAGAAAGAAGGCAAGAAGCGCATGAAGGCTGTTGGGTCAGTCGACATACCGCAGGAAGCTTTCATGGCTGTATTAAGCATGGATGAGGAGTAACTATGGAAAAGGTATTTGAATTAATACAGGAAATGCGCAAGAGCAGAGGCTGGGATAAGACTGATACCTTGCCGATATTGATCAAGAGTGTTTCCGTTGAGGCAGCTGAACTACTGGAAACGATTCAGTGGGATGAAGAGAATGTAGACATGCAGGCAGTGGAAGGTGAACTGGCTGATGTCTTGATGTATGCCTTAAGCATCTGCATTGATAATGGCTGGGATGTGGAAACCATCATCCGCAATAAGATAAATAACGTATACGAAAGGTATCCTGAAATAGAAAAATGATCAAGGGACTTTATGTTCACATTCCATTCTGTGCTCATACCTGCGGCTATTGTGACTTTGCCAAGGCAAAGTATAATAGCGGCTTAGCCAACAGGTATCTGAACGAACTGGAAAAGGAGATCTGCGCGATCGGACAGAAAGAGTTTGAAACTGTTTATGTTGGCGGCGGTACGCCAACCTCTTTAAGCAGTGAACAGTTAGACAGACTTCTGTCCTTTTTAAGTGGTTTTGGCGGGAAGAAGGAGTTCACGGTTGAAATAAACCCGGAAACCTTTGACCTTGAAAAGGCAATGATCATGAAGAAGCATGGCGTAAATCGTGTCAGCATCGGTATTCAGAGCTTTAATGAAAGTCAGTTAAATGAAATGGACCGCAGCCATGACAATGAAGATACTTACAATACACTGAAGTATCTTGATGAAGCCGGCATTAAGAACCGTTCAATTGACTTGATGTATGGCTTTAATTCCCAAAGTCTTGAAGATCTGGAAAGTGATCTGGAAAAGGCTGTAAATCTTGATGTTACCCATATTTCCATCTATGAGCTGGAAGTACATGAAAAGACAATGTTTGGCATTAACAACTATCAGCTTGCTGATGAAGAAACCAGATATCTGATGTACAGAAAGATCATTGAATATCTCAATGCTCATTCCTATAAACAGTATGAAGTTTCAAACTTTGCCTTGCCATACAGCCAGTCGCAGCACAACCTGATCTACTGGCATTATAAAGATTACTATGGGGCAGGGTTGGCTGCTTGCGGTAAGATCGGTAATGAAAGATATGAGAATACTCATAACTTCATGGATTATCTTAACGGTAACTACCGATTGGAAGTTAATAAGCTTTCACTTGAAGAAGTCAGATTTGAAGCCATCATGATGGGCTTAAGATTAACTGAAGGCATAAACATTGAAAGATACAACGAGAAACATGGCTGTCAGTTATTGAAACACTACGAAAAGGCCATCGAAAAGAATGTCAATAAGGGGCTGTTAAGAATAGATAACGGCTTCCTGAAAACTACTTCGATGGGAATGATGGTTTTGAATGACATTCTGGTTGATTTCATGAATTGGTTATGATAATATAAATAGGCTTTCAGACTAGGTTTTGCGTTTCCTCGGCGTATTACTTGGTTTGATAAGGACTAATGAAACAGGAGGAAAAACGATGTTAAGTAAAGAAGAAAGACAGAGCATCATGAAGGAGTACGCTATTCATGAAGGCGATACAGGCTCACCAGAAGTACAGATCGCCGTATTGACAGCTACAATCAACCGTTTGAATGAACACCTGAAGGATCACAAGAAGGACTATCATTCATACCGTGGATTAATGAAGATGGTCGGCCGCAGACGTAACTTATTAGCTTACCTGCGTGATGAAGACATCAACCGTTATCGTACTCTTATCGAACGTTTAGGCTTACGTAAGTAATCGAAGCGGAATTACCTGCAGAAATGCAGGTTTTTTTATTCCTTGGCCAGTTTCGTGTTAAAATAAGGTATAAGTTACAGAAAAGATAATATGAAAGGCAGGAATCATTATGATAAGTTCAACAGTCAGGGCTGTCCGTTTTTATCGCCGTGGTTTTGCGGTTGAAGCAGAAGGACAGATGAAACTTGAAAAAGGCAGACAGACTGTCAGAATAGCTGATATTGTCAGTGGCATAGATGACAGTACGATTAGATTGTTTCTTCCAGAGGGAATCTATGGTTCAAATGTTCAGTTGAGATATTTAGATGAAGAAGAAAAGAAGAAAACTGTATCAAAGATAGAGGAAGAAATTGAAAAGGTAAATTCAAAGATCGGCATCTATGAAAAGATGAATGAGGTATGGCTGAATAATGCCGATTTCTCCCAGAAGGAAAACATCGCCAGCATGGCTGAGTACATGGAAAAACTTCCGCTCAAGTTGGAAGAAACCGCTAATAAGATCAGCGAACTTAGAAAACAGCTTGAAGAGCTTAATAAAAAGCTGGAAGAAGAAATGAAAAAGGCAAACTTACCGTTTGTGACAGTTGATGTAGAAACGGAAAATGAAACTGAATGTCCGTTCAGACTGAACTACTACTGTAATAACGCCTACTGGCAGCCTGAATATGAGCTTCATACCGATGAGGACAATAATGAAATAACCATCAGACTGAAGGCCAGAATAAGACAGAATACTACTACAGATCTAAAGGATGTAAAGGTATCGCTTTATACCGGTAACCCATCTGTTTCAGGAACAATCCCAACCTTGTATCCTCGCTATGTAAACATCTATCAGCCAAGAACCATGGCATATGGCGGCATGGCTAAAAACGCTGGCGCCCGACCAATGATGTCGATGATGATGGAGGATGCAGCTGCACCTGATGAAGAAGCGGAAATGGATTACGCAGTCATGGAAGAAGCCGTAAGCTATGATGCCAAGGTAAACTATGGCGATACCATGATGGAATATGAACTTAACGGCACCTGGAACATCAAGAAGAATGAAGACTTCATCTGTGAACTGTCGGCTTCAAAGGCCAATTGCCGTTACCATATCGTAAGCGTACCGTTAATGGATGAAAGTGCCTACTTAGCGGCCGAGGTAAATACCAGTGACCTGGAAGATCTCATTAATACTGAAGCAGCTGTATATCAGAAGGGTGCCTACATGGGTAAGGTATACTTAGCCGTTGACTTGACCAAGGAAAAATATGACATTTCCTTAGGCAAGGATGAAACCATCAAGGTAAAGCGTACGCAGGTTAGAAAGCATACTTCAAATGTATTGTTGAAGGCTCAGAAGAAGACGGAATATGAATTCGAGATTAACGTTAATTCAACCAAGCCAAAGGCTTGTGAAGTTACGGTATTGGATCAGATTCCTGTATCCCAGGACAAGAGCATCGTGATTGAAAGAAGAGACATTTCCTCAGCTGTATACAAGGAAGAAACCGGTGAACTCAAGTGGGACTTCAGCATTGAACCAGGTGCTTCAAAACGTCTCAAACTGGCCTATGATGTGGCTTGGCCAAAGGACAAAACGATCAATTATTAAGTTGGAAACGGGCAGCGACAGCTGCCTTTTTCATGCTTATAAAAAAAGAGTGAACATTACAAATATTTATGATATGATAATCTAGTTGAATAATAGAGAGGTAAAAGAAAGAATGGCTAAACAAGTATTTAGTATGGAATTCAACGGACGTCCTTTATCCGTTGAAGTAGGGGAATTAGCCAAGCAGGCAGGTGGATCTGTTTTAGTAAGATATGGTGACACGGTTGTTATATCCACTGCTTGTGCAAGTAATGTTGCAAAGGACACAGATTTTTTCCCATTAACAGTAAGTTTTGAGGAAAAGCTGTACTCCGTTGGAAAGATTCCTGGAGGATTTTTAAGAAGAGAAGGAAGACCTAGCGAACACGCTACCTTAACTGCCCGTATGATCGACAGACCGATCCGTCCATTGTTTGCGGATGGTTTCAGAAACGAAGTACAGGTCGTTAATACAGTTTTATCAGTAGATCAGGACTGCTCAGCTGAAATGGCTGCCATGTTTGGTGCTTCACTGGCATTATGCATCAGTAACATTCCATTCAATGGCCCTATCGGCGGTGTAATCGTTGGCAGAGTTGATGGCAAGTTCATCATTAACCCAACTGTTGCTGAAGCAGAAGTAAGTGATCTGAACCTGACAATTGCCGGTACAAGCGATGCCATCATGATGGTTGAAGCAGGTGCCAAGGAAATTTCAGAAGACGACATGCTCGATGCATTGATGTTTGGTCAGCAGCATATCAAGACCTTATGCGAATTCGAAGAAAAGATCATCGCAGAAGTTGGTAAGCCAAAGATGGAAGTTGTACTTTACGAAGTACCAGCTGAATTAAAGACAGCCATCTATGACTATGTATATGACAGATTAAAGGCTGCTGTATCAATCAAAGATAAGTTAGAATGCAATAACACCATCGATGCCTTAACAAAGGAAACAGTTGAATTCTTCGAAGCTAAGGAATATGAAAGCGAAGC
>JAFUCG010000183.1 GCA_017459795.1 Erysipelotrichaceae bacterium
CCAGAGCTTCTTTTCTGACCTGTCCGGCAGTCTTACCCTTAAAGCGTCGCTGCGGATAAAAGTTAATGTAATAATCAGTGGCTTTATAAACAGCTTCAATCAGTTCTTCTTTTGTCTTTATGTTCGGATATAAGACTTGCAGTATATCTTTCAATTGTCCCTGAAACTGCTCACAAGGCCCATTATCGATGCACTTTGATATCCTGGACATTGACTGGGTATATCCGTATTCCTCCAGTTTGGTTTTAAATACTTCTCTTGTATATTGGAAACCACGGTCGGAATGATACATTGGTCTGGCATCAGGATAAGCATCATGTGCCTGTTGTAATACTCTGTCAGTAAGAAACGTGTCGTTTCTTTCTGATACACAAATGGTTACTGGGAAACGGTCAGCCAGATCGATCACCGGCGAGATATAGATCTTGTCATTACTGAATGGAACTTTCATCTCAGTGATATCAGTACACCATTTCTCATTGATGTGATCCGCATTAAAGTCTCTGCTTAAAACGTTCTCAGCAGTTATCTCAGGTGTAGATCTACGGTAATGATAGGCTGGCTTTCTTCTGTAATTAGATACGATGTCATTGATGCACATCAGCCTGTATATCCTCTTATGGTTATAGCTGATTCCATATGTGTTACGGATGTAGTAGGTCATCGTCATTGAGCCAAACAGTGAATTGTTTGAAGATGATACTTCTTTTATGATCTTTAGCAGTTCTTCATTAACACTTTCACGCTTTGATGGAGTATGCTTTGCCCATTTGTAATAAGCTGCTCTGGATATCCCTAACTCCCGGCACATGAAATTGATGTCATATCCTTCTTCCTTATTTAAAGTCTGGATTAGCTCATAATCGATTATTCTGTTCTGCCTGTTAAGGTAGATCTTCTTAGCTTTAGGCAGGGTGTCGATCACCACCTTTCTAGCTGCTCGGCTTTTTTTAATAACTCGTATTTCTTTCTGAACTCTTCTTTCTCTCTTTCCAACTGTGCGATCTTCCGCTGAGCTTTCTCAAGTTCTGTAAGCTCGTCTTCATCCTTACGCTTCCCTCGTCTGTCGAGAAGTCCATCATCGCCGTTCTCTTCATACTTCAGTACCCATGACCTTACCTGTTGGTAACTGCACTTGTATAAGGATGCCGTAGTTTTGATATCTCTGTCATGTTCAAGACAGTACTTAACGATCTCTTTGCGCTCTTCTAAAGTTGTTTTTCTGGATTCTGCCATATAGACCTCCGGTTTTGGATCATAGTCCTTCATCTCTATATGTTTATTATACATTGAAATCCAGTTTCTTATTGTTTCCATAGATGGAATACCATATTTTATCTGTAGGTCACTCAGTGAACCATGACCTGCCAGGTATTCCCTTACTACTTTCTCCTTGAACTCTTTAGAATATGACCTGTTATGCGGCTTATCATTAAATATCTCGCTCCCATGCTTTTTGTACATGCGTACCCATACATAAACTCTGACATTCCCTTGTTTTCCCATTCCAAGTTCCCTGACGATCTGGCTCACAGATTTCTTGCCGGATAGGTAATCTTCACATGCCTGGACTTTTTGTTCAGACTATACTTTTGTTTTCTTCCCATATTAAAATCCCACCTTTCATAGATTGGCGAGATTTAATTTTTTCTCGTGTCTACTTTAGTGGGATTGTATCAGTTAAATCCGCTGTTTTGTTTCATTTTCTAAACAAGATGAAGTACATTTATTAATAATATCCATGCCAGACCATAGTAGGAAACTACGGCAACCAGGTCATTTATGGTTGTAATGAACGGTCCTGAAGCAACGGCCGGGTCAATGTTGATCTTCTTGAAGAAAATCGGAACAACTGTGCCTACTAATGATGATATTACCATGGCAATTACCAGGGCAATTCCAACACAGGCACTGACCGCAAATGAGAAGTTTGTAGGATAACCTTTGAACAAATGAATGTACAGACCGATGAACACAAAGCTGGCTGAGCCAAGGATCAGACCATTGACAAATCCTACCTTCACTTCCTTAAGAACAAGTCCTAATTTTTCCTTGGCAGAAATGTCTTCATCCATCAATACTCTGATGGTTACGGCTAATGACTGGGTACCTACGTTACCGGCCATGTCTAATACCAGTGACTGGAAACATACGATAACGGCGATCTGAGCAACTACCTCTTCAAATATGCCTACTACTGATGAAACTACCATGCCTAATACCAATAAAGCAGCTAACCATGGAAGTCTCTTTTTCATACTGTCGAGCAGTGATTCATTCAGATCTTCTTCATTGGTCAAACCGGCTAACTTAGCGTAGTCTTCACTTAATTCTTCATCTACTGTTTCAATGATGTCCTGAGCAGTAATTACACCTAACAGTTCATTCTGGTCATTGATTACCGGCAATGAAAGCTCAGCGTATTCCTTAATGTCTTCCAAAACATTATCGATCTTTTCATGGTCATGCAATACCGGATAACCGGTGATGATCAGTTTATCGAGATCATCCTTTTCCCTGGCTCTGATCAGATCTCTTAAATCAATTTCACCATAGAACAGATCTTCCTTGTCAATGACGTATAAGGTATCAATGTTGTCATTGTCTTCAGACTGTCTGATGAGTTCCTTCATGGCTTCCTTAACGGTAAGACCACGGTGAATGACGATGTAGTTGGTAGTCATCATACTGCCGATTTCGTCTTCTTCATATGACTGAATCAAACGAATGTCTCTGGATTTCTTTCGGCCTAAGATATCAAGTAACTTGGCTTCGTAGTCATCATCGATCTCTTCCAGTAAGTCGACGGCATCGTCAACGTCCATTTCAGAAATGACCTTTGCGGCATCCTGAATATTGATTTCAGAGATATAATCATCAGGTTCATCAAGGTAAGAGAAAATGTCAGCGACTCTCTCTGCTCCCAATACCTGATACAGATTCAATCTTTCTTCTTTGGTAAGTCCTTCCAAAGCATAGGAAATATCATTGTCATGGTAATCTTCTAAGGCTGCTCTGAGCTTTCTTGGACCTTTGACAGTTTTAATGAGATCTATTATTTCCTGAATATTCTCATCCTGCATTACATCAATGTTTTTCATGTATAATCCTCCACATTTTAGTAAATAAAAAGTCATCTTCCGACGACTTTAACAGGATTCATAATAAAATGAACTAACACCTATAATAGTCGTCAGATACTAAGCAATACATCCTTTCTACTAGGGTGTTCTTCCATTTAAATCACCTCTCTTTAAGTATAGTTTATTTCATAATTTTATGTAAACATAAATTTATGTGATATAATCATCGGTATGAAAAATAATCGTTATAAGACCACCATTAATGCCTGTTTCATCGGTTTCATCGTCCAGGCAATAACCAACAACTATGCCCCGTTACTGTTCGTAAACTTTGAACAGAGCTATGGCATTTCATTAAGCAAGATCACTCTCTTAATAACCATAAACTTCCTGGTTCAATTGGCCATTGATGCATTATCAATGTTGTTTGTTGACAGGATCGGTTACAGGACATCCATGCTGATCGGACACATGTTTTCCTTTGGCGGTTTAATATCCATGGCTTTTCTGCCTGATGTTTTTTCTGACAGTTTCATTGGATTACTAATTGCGGTAATCATGTATGCCATTGGCAGCGGTCTATTAGAAGTTCTGATAAGTCCGATAATGGAAAGCTGTCCTAATGATAATAAGGAAAAAGCCATGAGCTTATTACATTCATTCTATTGTTGGGGACATGTCGGTGTTGTACTTATTTCAACCATATACTTCAGTCTGTTTGGAATTAAGAATTGGAAGTATCTTACATTATTCTGGGCCTTAGTACCTTTGACCAATGCCTTAATATTCACCAAAGCTCCAATACCACAGCTTGTAAAGGAAGAAGAACAGCACATTTCCTTAACTGAATTATTAAGGAACAAGTTGTTCTGGTTATTGATCATCATGATGGTATGTGCCGGGGCATCGGAACAGGCCGTAAGCCAGTGGGCAAGCACCTTTGCGGAAAAGGGATTGAACATTTCCAAATCCATGGGTGACCTGTTAGGGCCAATGTCATTTGCCATTTTAATGGGGACTTCAAGATCGATTTATGGCAATCATGGCGAGAAAATCGACCAGCATAAATTCATGATATTTAGTACCTTATTATGCATAGCTTCCTACCTGATCATTCCATTTTCCAAGAACCCTGTAATCAGTCTCTTAGGCTGTGGAATCTGCGGTTTCTCAGTAGGAATAATGTGGCCTGGTACGCTAAGTAACGCAGCGGTATTAAAAAACGGTGGAACAGCCCTGTATGCCTTATTGGCCTTTGCCGGTGACATTGGCTGCTCAACAGGCCCTGCCCTAGCCGGGTACGTAAGTAATTTAACATCTGGTAATCTAAAAGCCGGAATCTTATCCGCAATATTATTCCCTGTCATCTTACTAATATCCTTATTAATCTACCGTCACAAGTATTCAAATAATGAAAGCTGAAGCGTTAAGCTTCTTTTTCTTTTCTTTTAAGGGAAAATATATTATATTAGTTAGCGTATGGTAACTAATATAATACACAAAACAAAACTTCGGGAGGCAGTTATGGCAAAGCAGGTTAGATATTTGAAACAGGTTGTTTCTCATTTGGAAAACAAGTACAGTTCTGAAAAGGCAAAGGCAATCATGGATAAAGCCCTGAAACGCTATGATGAGATCGTTGAAGAAAACATGCATGAACCTAAGGAATATCACATGCATACCAGAGAAAGGATCTATCCGGCAATAGCCGTATTTGCTGCCATGACTAGTGAAGGAATAAGTCGACAGGAAGCAGACAGTTTCCTTACGGAATATTACAAGTGGCGTTCAAGTTCCTTAGCCCCAACAATCAGGAAGGCCTTCAGTATACCCGGGCTATACAAGCTTGTTCCAAAGATCTTCATGAGTTTAACCAACAAGAGCTTTGGCCCTCAGGCAGGATTCAAGTCCGTTGATCAGTATTCTTTCAAAACTGAAGCACGCTTCAACATGGTAAAGTGTCCGTATTTTGATAAGTGCAGGCAGTATGGCTGTCCTGAAATAGCCGGTGGCTTCTGTGATGCCGATGACATCTGTTATGGAAATATGCACCCAAAGATTTCCTGGGACAGAACAAAGACAATTGGACACGGCGCAGAGATGTGTGACTTCAAGATCCACATCAAACAGTAATACAGAAAAATAAACGCATGAGTTTCCTCATGCGTTCTTTTTAAAGATAACCACCAACTGCTGTGGATGTGGACCTAGGCTGTCATCTGGTGTGGACTAATAACTCCACACTAGATGGTGTTCAAACAACCAAAAACCTCCTTGTTGTCATAGACTTATATTGTCTATATAACAGGAGGTTATA
>JAFUCG010000184.1 GCA_017459795.1 Erysipelotrichaceae bacterium
TAACAAGGGGAATAAGTACTCACTAAGCTAATTCTGTTTTCCATAACAGAATTATATAGACCAGCCTTAGGATTTAACAATAGATTGACAGGGTCTATATTCCTGTCTAGAAAGTATTATACGAGGGTGAAATAATATGAAGAAGATATTGATAGTTTTAATCGTTGTTTTAATGACATTGGCCGGTTGCGGTAAGGGCAATAATAACAATAAGCCAACACCTACACCAACGCCATCTCCAGCACCAACTCCAACTGATAATACTGATAAGACCACTAAGCTGTTTGTCAGCAGGTTGGGAACGGATGAAGATATTGAAAATGCTCTGGATGAATTCAATCAGGATTTCCGTGACTGGAATGCCTTCAGAATGTATAAGAATCCAGATGGCTCATATGAATATGGCGTATGGGATGACGATGAGATCTATCTCCGTAATTTTGAAAGCTATGCCAAAGATGGCTACATGCCAATCATTTACTTTGTCACTAACTATGAAGACGGCAATAGCCCAACAACCATCAAAAACATTGGGGCCTGGTTACCGTTTGAAAACATTGAGGAATTACCTGTTGGTTATGAAGATGCCGTTGAAGAATTCCAGGAAGATTTACTGCATGCCATTTTCCCTGACTTAACTGATGATCAGGTAGACAAGTTAGTTGAAAAACTTTGTCTGACAGATGAGGAAGGCTTTGAAGCCTATCGTAATCATCAGGCCAGTGTCAGTGACTTTGAAAAGACAACTGTTGAAGTCTATCCTTCCCAGGATTCAGAGAAGCCATATAAGATTTCTGTTGAATATGATGCTGATCATTCAACGTTGCTTCTGACATATTTAGGTGAATAAGAAAAAAGACTGCTTAAGCAGTCTTTTCTTTCGGGTTTGAGTTAAAAGGGGGATTTTTTAGTCAATGTTGATGTAGTTTCTGGTGTCTTTTTCAGGTAACTGTTCCTTAGGAACGCTTACGGTTAAGATACCGTTATTGAAGTTAGCCTTGATCTGGCTCAAATCAACATTTCCTACATACCAGCTTCTTGAAGCGTTAACACTGTAACGTTCCTTACGGATGTAATTGCTGGTTGAAGTGTTGTTCTTTTCTTCATTCTTCTTGGTTTCGATTGTCAGATAACTGTCTTCCATTGAGATCTTTACATCTTCCTTATTGAAACCTGGCAATTCTACATCCAGCAGGTATTCCTTTTCTGTTTCTCTGATGTCTGTCTTCATGACTGAACTGTTTGTTGAGAAGAATGACGGTCCGAAGAAGTCATTCCAGATGTTTCTTTCTACTTCATAATTCTTTCTAGGACTTAAATAATTAAACATATATTGATCACTCCTTTATTTACTATATTTTTTAGCACTCTCTATTCCTTAGTGCTAATTATATTATAGCCATATATTTGGCACTGTCAATACCTGAGTGCTAAAATTTTCATTAAATATTCACTTAATGAAAAGTAACAATCCATCTTGTCTGGTTAGTATACTGTCAGGAGGTAAGAATCATGAAAAAGAAACACATTATTACTTTTATTACTCTGATGTTACTGACTGGTTGTGCTACCCAGCAGAATCAGCAGGAAGAAGCAATTGAAGATAACAGTTCTGAACAGACAGAACAAGTAGAACAGCAGGAAGAAACAAAGCAGGAAGTTGAACTAACTGAGTACAGTAACAGTGAAGATGGCGAACATGTTATTACAGAAAGCGGTGAATACAGTTATGTACTTGTTACTAAGACTGGTGACAGTGA
>JAFUCG010000185.1 GCA_017459795.1 Erysipelotrichaceae bacterium
GCTTCCTTCAGAATCATTACCAGATTCTTGGATAAGAAGCACATTGATACCACATTCATGATTGGCGTATTTCTGACCGTATCAAGTACCATCGTACTGATATTGTTTGATAACATAGCCGGGGCAATCTACTATGGCGTGTCAAATGCTCTTGCTCTGGTATTCTATGACAATTCCTATGCCTACATTTCTGCCAATATCATTTCAAGATATGACAATGAAATGACGGAAAGAATCGTAGGAAGGGAAACCGCAATGTCATTAGGACGTTGCGTGGGAATGGGATTCATTGTACTGTTAAGTGTCTTGTTGCCTGAAGATCTGTATCTGAAGATCTCAGTAATAACATTGTCCCTGACCCCTTTCATTGTCGAAAGAATCCTAATAAAATATAAGTAAAGGAATGATATTTATGAAACAGATAATTAACAGTTTATTGGAAAATGACTTATACAAGTTCTCAATGGGCCAGGCCATTTATCATCAGTTCAGTGATTGCAAGACAACCTGGACTTTTAAATGCCGTAACAAGGATGTCAAGTTCACCCATGAAATGGTTGAGGAAATAAAGCATCAGATCAAGTTGTTCTGCCGTCTGAGGTTTACGGAAGACGAATTGGAATACTTACACGCAATAAGGTGGATAAAGGGCAGCTATATTGACTTTCTAAGGCTCTGGCAGCCTCGTTACGAGGACTTTTACTTTAATGAGGATGATGAATCAGGCTTGTCTATTGAGACCAAGGGAACCTGGTTAAATACCTCAATGTATGAAGTGCCAACTTTGGCCATTGTCAATGAAGTATATTTCCGTCTCAAATATGATTATCCAACTCTGATTTCCAACTTCAAGACAAATCTCAAGTACAAGATGGAATTCATCAAGTCCAGTGATTATGTATTAGGTAACTACAGTGAATTCGGCTTAAGAAGAAGACTATCTTCTGAAGCACAGTTATACGCCGTTAAGCAATTGGCTTCTCTAAATAAGAGAAAGACATTGAAATCACATTTCGTCGGTACATCAAATGTATACTTGGCCAGAAAGTTCAATTTGACTCCTGTAGGAACAATGGCTCATGAATGGATCATGTGCGTAGGGCAGGGTAATCATAAGATCAACCCAGCATATTCCAACTACTATGCTCTTGATGCCTGGGTCAAGGAATACGGTGTTCTTAACGGTACTGCCTTAACAGATACAATTACCACAGATTGTTTCCTAAGAGACTTTGATCTGACTTTAGCTACATTATTCTCAGGTGTAAGACACGACAGTGGTGACCCGATAGAATGGGGTGAAAAGATCATTGCTCACTATGAAAAGCTGGGAATCGATCCAAAGGCCAAGACCTTGTTATTCAGTGATTCTCTGAACTTTGAGAAAGCAACCAGAATCAACGAACACTTCTCCAAGAGATGCAAGGTCGCATTCGGTATCGGTACTTACATTTCAAATGATGCTTCTGTAACACCACTTAACATTGTCATGAAGGTTACCTTATGCAATGGGCAGGATGTTGCTAAGATCAGCGATACACCAGGGAAGGGAATGTGCAAGAATCCTGACTATGTCGATTACCTGCAAAGAGCCATCAACTGGCGAATGGATAACGAGTTCAGAAAGAAGGACTGACATGCCAGTAACAAGCAGCGTTATCTTCTTACCGGTAACAGACATTAATAAGGCTTATGAGTTTTACGCTAATGTTCTTAAGTTACAGGTTCATCAGAAACAGGGGAGTAATCTCTACATTTTCGATACCGGATATGGCTACTGGGGCTTTTGTCAGTATGATGATGGCCGTAAGCCGTTAAGCGGGCCAAAGGGAGTATGTCTGTCATTAAATCTGGACAATAATGAAGAAGTATTGGAAAAGTATAACGAGCTATGCGATAAGTGTGAAGTCATCAAGAAGCCGCAAATGCATCCGAAATTTCCGGTATATTCATTCTTCATTAAGGATCCGGATGGCTACATGGTAGAATATCAGCATATACAAGAAAAGTAAAAAAGTTGGACATCCAACTTTTTTCTTTAGGCATTGTAATTTAAAAAGAATATGAACATTGCTAATATTAAATTAGCAATAAGAGAAAGGACAATAATAATATGAGCAATTTTTTAGACGTACTGAATGAGCGCAGTTCAATCAGAAAATTTAAAGATCAGGAAATTCCAGCTGATGTCTGCAAACAGCTTATAGAAGCAGGCTTAAAGGCACCAACAGCTGCCAACAAGCAGGAAATTCATTTCAGCGTTGTAAAGGGCGACAATCCAATCCAAAAGGAAATTCAGAATGATCTGAACCCAAACGCTGAAAATTCATTCTATTTCAATGCACCAGTGATCATGTATCTTTCAGGACCGGATGATTTCAAATGGTCACCGGTAGATGCAGGCATAGCTGTAGAAAACATTCACTTAACAGCCAAGGCACTGGGACTGGGAAGTGTAATCTTAGGATGCATGGTAAAAATCGTTAACGGTGAAAAGAAGGAATACTACCAGAAGAAACTATGCATACCAGAGGGGAACTCACTGTTAATTGCTGTAGCAATCGGTTACCCAGATACTGAGAAAACTCCTCACACATTTGATTTTGAAAAGAATGTTACAATCGTTTAATTCATAGCCTGCATAAGGTACGTCCAGCAATGTGGGTCGATTTGAATGAATATTAATAAGTGATAATACAAAAAGAGTACAGGAGAAAAGAATTCAAGAGAAGTTTATTTACACTACGAAAAGAAATAATTCAGTGACATGTTGCTACGAAATCATTTCCATCTTTTTCAATGGTTAATGTTTTAACTGTTCCTGGTTCAACAGGCATTGAAAGATTATCAATAACCGCAATTTCATTTTCATTTTTATCATATAGATGAAGCTGCTGAGTAATGATGCCTTCAAACAGCGCGCTGTTATCCCATTCCTTATTTAATTCAATATCCTGGTGGGAATAGGAAATGTAAATGTCGTCGGCACCTTTAAGAGATTTCCTGTCGAAATCAGCAAATCCACCCATTCTCAGATATTTACCATTGAGATCGGATACAAAATCAACACGGCAGATCTCTTCAGATTCAATAATGTATTGAATTATCATTTCATCTTCTTTTGGTTGTACTGATTCGGTTTCTTTAGGGCTACAAGCCGTAACGAGAAGAGCTAATAATAAAAGCATCAATATTTTTTTCATGTTTTCATACCTCCGTATTTAAAGGATAGTTCATCTGATGATTAAGAAAAAAGCTGTTGAATTATTAAAAAATCATTAACTTGGATATTTGGATTAATACCATTGCATATATTAAAAGGGAGGATACCAATAAAATGGAGCCTCCCGAAAATTATGTTATTTACTTCGCATAATGTATATTATGTAATATTTAGGCATTGATTTTACGGTATATTTTGGCGCTTGTTCAAAATCATCTTATCATAGCCTGTTTTGGATTTAAATGTTTTTAGATCTTATTTATTCTTTATTTACAGTTATATTCTATCATTCATTCTCAGATCAAACTACTGGATCATCTTACTAATATATCATCTACTATTTATAATCGTGTATTCTCTGTGATCAGTTTTCAGAACGTTTCACCTATAATCATCCATAAATCATTTTCTAAATCGCTCACAGCGCTCTTCACGGATCGTTGCTTTATTTATATATCCAGCTAATTCTAATGTTCTACTATGGATTGAATATCAATCACTTTATGCATGTTCTAATTATCGAAGTTCTTTAATCATTCAGCAATGTTTAGTTTAAACATCGGACTGTCTCATGTATTCAATTCTTTAAAAA
>JAFUCG010000017.1 GCA_017459795.1 Erysipelotrichaceae bacterium
AGAGTAAAAAATCATAACGAATTATTTCTTTTTGAAAATATCAATATCATCAAATACACTGCTCTTACGGCTTTCTCCAGTCTTATTTCCCTTATCATCAAAGAAACTGGTCCAGTCTGAATTAAAGACATTCTTACGGCTGTAGCCCTGTTTCTTTCTGGAGTTATCGTAGAAATTAGTCCTGTCTGAATCGTAAAAGCTCTTGCGACTGTAACCTATCTTTTTACCATTGGCATCGTAATAATTAGTCTTGTCTGAATCAATGATGCTTTTACGGCCATAACCGATTCGTTTTCCCTTTTCATCATAGTAGTTGGTCACATCATCATTTATGAAGCTTTTTCTACTATATAACGGCTTTTTGTCATTTTTCTTAAACAGATCAAATATACCCATTTCTATTCCTTACTGTTTTTCAACTCTTCAAACTTAGCCTGCATGGTCGGATTGTTTCTTGTCAGCTTCTTGACTGTCAGTTCCTGAGCCTTGTTATTGGCTAAACGTAACTGGTTACCGGAAGTCTGTAAGGCTTCCTTGATCTTCTGCAAGTGGCTAATTGACTTGTCAATTTCCTCAATGGCCTTTTCATAAGCCTTATGAGCTGATTCAACATTCTTACCGAATCTGTCCTTGAAGTCATTCATCTCATTTTCAAAATTGGTAATGTCAATGTTCTGCATCTGAGTTTCAATTAAGGCTTTCTTGGTTGCGACATTGTTTCTGGCCGCATTTCTCAACATGGTAATGATTGGAATGAAGAACTGCGGTCTTATTACATACATCTTTTCATACTTATGACTCATGTCGACGATGCCGCTGTTATAGTAATCATTGTCTTCTTCAAGCATCGTTACCAAGACAGCGTATTCACAGTTCTTTTCTCTTCTGTCCTTATCCAGTTCCTTTAGGAAGTCTTCATTCTTATGCTTGGTAGCGGTTGTATCCATTTCATTCTTCATTTCAAACATGATGGAAATGTACTCAACGCCATCTTCATAGTCCTTGAAAATATAATCACCCTTGCTGCCGGTTCTGACATCATTGTCCTTTTCAAAATAGGCATTTTGGAAGCCGGCTGCTCTGATCTTGTTGAATTCCGTTTCACAATGTCTTTCCAATGATTCACCAATCATCTTGGTAGACATTCTGGTCTTGAAGTCCTTGTATCTTTCAATTTCCTCATCCTTGAATTTCAGCTTTTCCTTATACTCATTTATCAGAGCCTGTTCTTTATAGAGGTATTCATTCTCCTTATTGCTTAACTGACTGTTCAGATTATTAATGTCCTGTTCCTTCTTGTTTAACTGCTCCTGTAAGGCATTTTTAGCCTCTGTAACGGCTAATTGCTTCTCAAGAGTGGAATTATTCAGCTTGCCTCTTAAGTCAGCCAGCTCGCGGTCCTTGTCGGCCAGTTTGCCTTGAATAATGTTATTCATGTTGTCATTGGCCTGCCTGATCTTTTCTTCAAGTTCAGCGATCTTACGGTCCTTCTCACTTAAGGCAATGGTAACGGCTGAGCTTTTCTCATTATCAAAGTTACTTATTCTGGCTTTTAGTGCAGTAAGTTCAATGTCTCTTTTAGCCAGGTCATCCTTATACTGCTGTTCAACTTCATTCTTAGCAATGGTAACAGCCGTTTCCTGATCCTTCAGGAACTGGTGTTCTCTTTCATGTAATTCCTTGGCAAATTCTTCATCTCTGACCTGCTTTAAGATCTGAGCATAACTGGTATCGTCTACCTTGAATACTTCTCCGCACTTCGGACATTTAATATTCATATTATCATCGCTTCCTTTATTCACTTATATTATATCAAAAATAAAAAAATCTTTCCGCAAAGCAGAAAGATTGATTAATCAATGGTCGGAGTGACAAGATTTGAACTTGCGACCCCTTGGTCCCGAACCAAGTGCACTACCAAACTGTGCTACACCCCGACTACCCGATAAACAGACTTCCATCATGTCTCTGCATGAGGCTCCCCAGCTGTCTGCTTAATATTGTACCACGAAAATCACGAATAATTAAGTATTCAAAATATTTATATTCGCCGGTTTCTTCAATTTGTTCTTCCTGCCATTGAGAACAGTATATCTTATCCCCGTCAATGTAATCGACAGTTTCCCTTTCACCAATGACAAAGGAAGTATTCTCAGGGTAGTAACAGGTGAATACACTGTCCTGAGAAGTAACATGTACCTTATCTCCCATTACCTTGAGATTATAAAGATTAACCTTATCCGTTTCTATTCTGAAAATGACTTCACATTCCCTTTCAGGATAATAGCGATACAGTGAAATCAACTTTTCATTGAAATCAGTCTTCAGGAAATAGAAGTTTCCATCATAAAACAACGGCTCACCATAAAGAACATTTCTCTTGACTTAAAAAGGTTCATAAAC
>JAFUCG010000186.1 GCA_017459795.1 Erysipelotrichaceae bacterium
CCCAAGACCTTCCTGCATTCATGCCTGAAGTGCAGAAAGGCCAGGAACAACTGATATTCCTGACCCTTATATTGTATCGATATATTTTTCTTTTCTACTATAATCAGGTCCAGTTTGTTCCTGTTTTTATAATAGAAAAAATGATGTAATAATTATACAAATCTGCAATCGTATTGCGGATTTGTATAAAAATGCAGGTAATACAAAAAACACCCGCAATTATGGCGGGTGTCATAGAGGAGGAAGTCTGTGTACACCACAGACTTATTTTTAATGCAAATTGTCAGGCACAATTTGCTTATGCGCACTTAAATATATTGAGCTACGGCCTTTAAGGCGGTCATGTCTTCCTTGTCAAAGTCAAAGTTTAAAGCATCAAGTATGACATCCAAGCCTTCATTACTACGGCATGAAGCTATTGGAATGGCGGTAAAGTTTCTTTCAACTGTCATGTATTTGATTACCACACTGTGAACAGCAACCTTATGCTTATTGGCTATGTCAATGAGTGCCGGTAAGATCAGTTCATTTTGAGGGTTATCATATTTCTCATGATCAGTGTCTCTCATAGGGAGATTTGAGGCTCTTTTCTGCATATAGCCTCTGCCACTTGATGAGTAGGCTAGGACATTTATCTGTGTCTGATTGTGGAAATCATATAACTCATCATTCATGGCTACGTTTCCTTCTGCAACAAGTCCATCTGCGTTTATCTTGTTAATGCTCCAGTTCAACTGGTCCATTATGAATCCTTCATAATCCTTTGACCTGGCATATTCATAAGCAAGTCTCTGCCTTTCAACAGTCCAGTTAGAGCAGCCATAGTATCTGATCTTGCCGCTTTTCTTTACTTCTTCAAGAGTTTCAATTATTTCAGCGACATCTACATCTGGATCATCCTGATGTAAGCCAAAGATATCTATGTAATCCGTCTGTAACAGTTCCAGTGATTTTTCAACGTCTTCTATGATGGCTTTTCTGTTGACTCTTAACGGTCCCATTTTACTGGTGCCGGCAGAACCGGTAGGCTCTAAATAATCCTGATGACAGCCCTTGGCAGAAAGAATGATTTCATTACGGTTACCGCGTTCTTTCATCCATTTACCGATGACTTTCTCTGACCTTGATCTTTCTCCCGGCTTCCAGTCGGTATAGGCTACAGCCGTATCCAGGAAGTTACCGCCCTTAGAATAGAAGTAGTCTAACTGGTCAGGACATTTAGTTATATCAAATGAACTGCCATAGGAACCCGTACCTAAGCAGATCTTAGTTACATTAAGGTCAGTTCCCTTAAGAATAACCTTTTCCATTAAGCGTTCTCCTTGCTCTGCTTTATTCTGATCTTAATGGCCTTGCCATTGCCTGTTACTTTTACGACACCGTTTTCAGCAGGTACCATGAAGGTATCGCCCTTACGGTAGTCGTAACATTTTTCCTTAAAGGCTATTGTGCCGCATCCATCTAGGAATATGAAGCCGGTAAAGCTTGTTTCATCGGTTAATGAGTCACTGCAGCCCTTAGCTACGAAATATTCAGTAGTGAATAAGTCACAGTCGATCATAGGCGTTGTCTTTTCAGGATTAACAGTTCCTACAGCTCCTTCGATTGGCTTCATGATTGACACGTCAAGAGCCTTATCAACATGCAGCTGACGCTTATTGCCGTTTGCGTCTTTGCGGTCATAGTCATACATGCGGTAGGTGACATTGGAATTCTGCTGCACCTCACAGATCAGCAAGCCTTCACCAATGGCGTGAATAGTGCCTGCTTCAATCAGAATGAAGTCACCTGGTTTTACATATATCTTGTTAAGATAATCAAGAATCGTATTATCTTCAATTGCCTTCTTTAATTCTACTCTGGTTACTTCCCGGTTTACCCCGAAATAGATGAATGAACCCGGTTCAGAAGATACAACATACCATGATTCAGTTTTACCATGATCGTTTTCATATTTCTGAGCGTATTCTTCACCAGGGTGAACCTGAATTGACAATGACTGGGCACTGTCAATTAACTTTGCCAGTATCGGTAAACCGTCTGGACAGGCTGTTCCCAGGTAACCCGGATTATTATCCAGATATTCATTTAAAGTACAGTCTTTTTCTTCAACCAGGGAAGCACCGTCACGGTGAACAGATATTTCCCAGGTCTCTGCCAGTTTTTCCAGATCAGTCTTCTTGTTATATTCTGTTTTTAATTTCGTACCTCCCCAGAGGTAGTCCTTACAAGCCGGTATCAGTTTAATTATTTCCATAAAATTCTCCCTCAGTTGTTTTATGCATAATGAAAATACATACTTAACCAATGATTTTTTAATTCATGAATTAAACTATGCTGGCCAGCTATAGATATTTAACAGTTTGGTTTTAACTGTTTTAAAAAACACCAATGAATGCCAGGGCTATTGATACCACCATTAACAGGATGATCAGTGAAGAAGGGGACATGCCTTTCTTCAGTAGTCCAACCATTCCGAATACCAAGGCAATTGACAATATGCCCGGGAAGATTGAATCAAGGATCTCTCCGAAGTTTACTTCTGCACCACTGACATTAATAACAAGATTAAGCGGTACGTTTACTAATTGGGCAACTAAGGCACCAACCATGCCGATACCGACAATTGATGAACACTTGGTGAGAATATCAATAAGACCGTTTTCAAACAATCGCTTAATGAAGTTGCCGCCTGTCTGATAGCCTAATACCAGTAATTCCCATCTGATGATCATCTGTGAACCGCCATATAATAGGATGAACAGAATTACGCCAAGTGGGTTACCGCTTGAAGCGATACCAATACCGATACCTGCGGCGATTACTCTTACACAGTTATAGAAGAAAGAGTCACCAATGGCGGCGGTAGGACCCATTAAGGCAGCCTTGATACTGTCAATTACTTCAGCATCAACGGCACTGCTTTTCTTTTCCTTTTCCATTGCGTAACATAAGCCGGCAATTAAAGGAACGAATACGGCATGGGTATTAAAGAAGCCGTTATGTCTTCTTAAAGCATCTTTTCTTAATTCTTCATTGTCCTTATAGACATCATTAATGGCAGGAACCATGGTTAAACAGAAACCATTGCCTTCCATCTTTACCATGTTGAAGCATATGAAGCAGGAGTTTGAATTGATGTACATGTTACGGAGGACTTTTTTCTCGTCCTTAGTTAAGACGTTACTCATCTTTTGTCTCCTCGCTTTCTGCTAAAACAGGCATTTCAATATTTTTCTTTTCAATGTAGAAGGTATAAATTGCTACTACGCCTAATAATATGGCGATAGGTAAGGTATCCAGGTGCAGATACTTCGCAAAGATATATCCTACAAAGAAGAATGCGCCAATTTCATTTGACCAGATTATTCTGATCAGATTAGCGAAGCCTACGGCAGCCATCATGCTGCTGGTAGCACTCAAGCCTCTTAATAACCAGTCTGGTAATTTTGAGAATACTATCTGTAAACCTTCAATGCCGAAGGCAATACTTAAGAACATGATGATGTAGCTTGGTAACCTGCCTATGAAGGCATCAAATAACAACAGCTGAAGCTTATATTTCTTTGTATTACCCGAGCTGGCAAGTCTTTCCCAATAAGGTGCTAATGAACCCCACACAGGGAAGAACATGTTATTGACCTGCTGCATCAGGGTTCCGATTGGAACTGCCAAAGCAATGCCGGCTGATACATCAGCGCCAGTCAGAATTGAGAAGGCGACTGAAATAATGGTAGCTGAACATGGTTCGGAAGGGGCAGCGCCGCCAACATTTGATACACCCATGTATATGCCCTCAATTGTAGCTCCCATCATGACACCGGTTTTTAAGTCACCTAGTAAAAGACCCGTTAAGGTACCGGCGACTAATGGTCTCTGAAAAACGCCCCAGCAATTGAGTGTTGTATCAAACAGGCCATATAGCCATAAAACGAATGTACATTTCAGAGCATCTATCATACTTGTTTACCTATTTTGTTTCCTTTATCTGTTCCCAGCTTGACTCAGGATGGCCAAAGTGACCGAAGTTAGTTGTCTGTCTGTAGATAGGACGCTTCAAATCAAGTTCATCTATGATGTTGGAAACCTTGAAATCGAAGTTTCTGTTAACGTAGGCTGTAATGTCTTCTTCAGTAACATGATTTGTTCCAAATGTATCAATGTATAAAGATAACGGTTCGTTCATGCCGATGGCATAAGCAACCTGAATTTCACACTTGTCAGCTAAGCCATGAGCAACAATGTTCTTGGCTACGTAACGGCAATAGTAAGCAGCGCTTCTGTCTACCTTGCTAGGGTCCTTACTTGAGAAGCAGCCGCCACCAACTCTGCCCATGCCGCCATAGGTATCAACGATGATCTTTCTGCCGGTTGTTCCTGAATCGCCCCAGGAACCGCCAATGGCGAATGATCCGGATGGATTAATGTAGTATTTTGTATTTTCATCAAGCAGTTCTGCCGGAAGAGTTGGCTTGATGACATATTTCATGATCAGTTCCTTTAATTCCTTCTGAGAAAGATCCTTATCATGCTGAGCACTGACAACGATGCATTCGATTCTCTTTACTTTACCGTCTTCGTACTCAACAGTTACCTGAGTCTTGCCGTCGGGTTTGATTCTGTTATCTTCCCTCTTAAAATCAGAAAGACGTTTTGATAATAAATGTGCGTAATAAATTGGAGCAGGCATTAATGCCGGTGTTTCATTTGAAGCATATCCGAACATCATGCCCTGGTCACCGGCTGATACAACGTTATTGGCAACGGCTGTATTGATTTCAGGTGACTGTACCCCAACCTTGGTTATTACTCTGTACTCTTCTTCATATCCAATGTCCTTGATTACATCCTTGGCAATCTTTTCAAAGTTTAAGGTTGCCTTGGTATTTGCTTCACCGAAAATCATGACTAATTCATCTTTAATAGATGCTTCAACAGCCATGTGTGATTCCGGATCCTGGCGAATTGCTTCATCTAAAATAGCATCAGCTATCTGGTCACATACTTTATCAGGATGTCCATCTGTAACACTTTCACTAGTAAACATAAAAGATTTCATATTAGATTCTCCTCCTTTTTAACAAAAATCTTCCCTAAAAGAGAAGATCCTAATATTTCTTTTAATGTTTCTTCTCTTTCATCGGTATTAGCAGTACCACCTTTTATTGACTAAAGGTTGGTGTGCGTTCACAGAGCTAATTCTCTCCCGCAACTCTAGATAAAAGTACATCTTTATATTTACATATTTTGATAGATAATGCAACAAAATAGATTAAAATATTTCACAATGATTCATCAATGATGCAATTATGTTGAATTTATGGTTGTATCATGGTAATAATGTAAACAAATGAATTAGTTACAATAACAAAAAGCGTCATAAAAGATTAGAAAAACTAGACAAACACGCAAAATGGTGAAATAATATAGGCAATAAAGCTTTTAAATGTGAGAAAAGAAGCAAAAATAGAATAATATTTGATATAAAATGATGTTTTTTAACAATTAAAGGGTAGTATACACTGAAGATCTATAAGAAACCGTAATCATAGGCATGATCTTTTCTGACAATTTTATGAAGTTGTTTGAAGCGGTTGAGGAGTAAGTTTATGAAAACTGTAAATTTCTTTTTGGTAAGACACGGTGAAACTTTTGCCAACGCAAACGGCATCATAAGTGGTATTTCTCCTACAGACTTAAATGAGCATGGTAAACAACAGGCTCAGGATGCTGCTGAATCTTTGAAGAATATCAAGTTTAACAGAGCGATCGCCAGCACATTGTCAAGAGCAATAGAAACTGCTGAGATCGTTTTACAATACCATCCATACTTAAAACTGGAACAGGACACCAGAATCAGAGAAAAGAATTTCGGCTTATATGATGGCAAGCCAGGTAAGACAATAGACATCGATGATTTCTGGGCCAGAAAAAGAGAGGAACGCTGGGCTGACATTGGTGGTGAAACCAGTGATGAAATTGAAGTCAGATGCCGTGAAGCCTTAAATCAGTATGTTGAAGAAGCTAACGACAATGACAATATCTTATTAGTATCACACGGTAACTTCTCTTTAGTTCTCATTAACAGAGTATTAAAAGCCATGGAAGACGTATTAGGCGGGGACCCTAAGCACATCTTCCCGAACGGTTCAATAACAAAGTTCCGTTATGAAAATGGCGAATTCAAGATAGTAATTATGCCGAAAGTGGCAAGTGAATTTGTAGACGAAGAATAGGGGGATGACAATGAAACCTGATAAAAAAGCTTGTGAAATGACATGGCAGGAATTAGGAAGATACATTGACCAGTCAGTATTAAAACCAGAATTTACCCAGGATGATGTAAAGAGATATATTCAGGAAGGCATCGACTTCAATTGCAAGACCGTTTGCATCAATCCTTCATATCTGGATATTGCCATTGAAATGACCAAGGGGACAAATACCGGGATCTGCGTAGTAGTAGACTTCCCATTTGGAACCAGTACAACAGAATCAAAAATCGAACAGATGAGAATCGTTCTTGATAAGTGCAAGGTTGATGAAATTGATGTAGTTTCCAACTATGGCTTATTAAGAAGCGGTGAATATGAACGCTTCCAGAAAGATGTAAAGGAAGTTGCGGATGCCTGTCATCAGATGAGCTCTGAACTCAAAGTCATCCTGGAAACAGATTCATTAACACTTGAACAGATTGAAAAGGGTGCTGATCTGGTTGCTGAAGCAGGTGCTGACTTTGTCAAGTCATCTACCGGATTCTTCACCGGCGCTCCATCAGTAGGTGCATCTAACGAAGTTGTCCAGGCTATGATGGCTGGGGCAAAGGGCAGATGCAAGATCAAGGGCAGCGGGGCAATACGTACCCGTGAGCACTTCCTTGAATTGGTAGATATGGGTATAGACAGAATGGGCATTGGTTTTAAGTCAACACCGGTTGTTCTGGGTATAACCGTAGATGAAATCAGAAATAATAGGTAAGGGGACCTATTACGGATAATAATACTTTGAAAGAGAGGAATTATTTATGGCACAAGTTAAAGTATTACGTACTGATTACAGATTGATTCATGGACAGGTAGCTATGTCATGGCTCAACATCATTTCACCAAATGCAATTCTTATTGCAAATGATGCATTAGTTAATGATGAAATTGGTAAAATGGCAGTTAAACTGGCAAAACCACAGGGCATGAAGATGGCTATCAGAACTGTTGATGAAGCAGTTGAATTAGTAAAAAACCCAAAAACTGCGGATATGCAACTTTTTACAGTATGTAAGAATTTGCGTGACACAGTTAAGTTCATTGAGGGCATCGGCGCGGAAAACGTAGGCTCAGTTAACGTTGGCGGCTCCCAGAAGAAAAAGGACGGGAAACAACTGTGGAAAGGTATGATTTTTGATGAAGACGATATCGAATGTCTGAAGAGGATCATAGAACTCGTCGGAAATGCAAAAGTCGACTCTCGTACAATTCCATCTGATGCCAAAGTGAACGTGGATAGCATTTTAAAAATTTATAATTTCATAGAAAGGAGAACGAAATGCTAAATGCTTTATTAGTGTATATCGTGGTTATTTTCAGTAACTTAGCGAATACATGGTTTGGTTACACATTTTTGTCGCAGCCAATATTTGTAGGCACATTCGTCGGAGCAGTATTAGGTGATATCACAACAGGTATTACACTTGGTGGTTCACTTGAATTATTGTTCCTTGGTGCTATCAACATTGGTGCTACAATGCCTCAGGACTCAGTAGCTGGTACCGCCATCGCTACAGCAATGGTTATCCTGTTAGGCGTCGACCAGGAGGCAGCTGTTGCCCTTGCAGTACCTGTAGCTTTATTAGGTGCTCAGTGGGCTCCAGTTGTATTAACCCTGGAATCATTCTTCAACCCTAGAGTTACTGCTCTTTGTGAACAGGCTGAGCCAAAGAAACTGCATGCTTTACAGTACTTGATCATCGCTGTTCATAACATGGCTGCTTCAATTCATGTGCTCTTAGGTGTTGCTTTAATCGCTGCAAGTGGTAACTCAGGTGCTGTTGAACAGTTCATCGCTTCATTACCACAGTGGTTAATGACAGGCTTATCAACAGCTACAGGCTTCATTCCTGCTATTGGTATCGCCCTGATCCTGAATATCATCTGGTCTAACAAGACAGCTGTATTCTACTGGTTAGGTTGGTTCTTAGCAGCTTACTTAGGCATCCCAATGCTGGGTGTTGCTGCCGCTGGTGTTCTGTACTGCTTAGTTAACTACAACTTCGGCCGTACAGCTGCTCCTGCAACTGTAAAGGCTGCAGGCGGAGAGGAGGACTTATTCGATGAGTGAGAAGAAAAATAGTCTGTTATACTTAGATAGCGTTGACAAGAAAGTTGTTAACGAAACTATCTGGCGTGCTGCACGTGTTAATACTGCATTCAACTATGAAACAATGCAGGGCGTAGCATTCGTTAACTCAATGGCTCCAGTCATTGAAGAATACTACAGTGATGCAAGAGGCCATTCAAAGCAGGACAGAATCACTGCTTACTTACGTGAAGACGGCTTCTTCAATATTACACCACAGGTTGCTCCATTCTTAGCATGCTTAATCGCATCAATGGAAAAGGAAGCATCTATGAATCCAGATTACGATGTAGCTTCTATCAACGGTGTTAGAGCTGCATTCATGGGCCCATTATCTGGTATCGGTGACTCTCTGTTCTGGGGATCTTTCAAGATCTTATCAACAGGTTTAGCTGTTGGTTACTCATTACAGGGAAGCATCTTAGGTCCAATCATCTACTTCGTTTCATACAATATCCCAAGTGCTATTGTACGTCACGTTTTACCAATCATGGCATGGAACGGTGGTTCACAGTTCTTAAGAAGTGCTGCTGAAACAGGTATCATTCCATTAATTACACAGTATGCTACTATCGTAGGTTTGATGACCATGGGCGCTATGACAACATCATTTGTTAATATCAACATCAAGTTAGGATACACATATTCTGGCCCAGATGGCGATATCGCATTTAATGTTCAGTCACTGATTGACTCAATCGTACCAAAGATCCTGCCTGTATTGTTTACTCTGTGGATGCTGAATCTCATCAGAGTAAAACATGCAAAACCATGGCAGATCATTCTTGGTATCATCTTATGTTCAGTCATCGGTGTAGTATTACACGTATTATAAAATCAATTCATAATATTGCACTCATAAAAACTGACTATAATCTGATATAGTCACTATAGACAAAGCAATCCCCTGAGGAATGATCTCAGGGGACTGCTTTTTTTAGTAGGTTCCTTCTTTTATATGGCGGTAAATGTCGTACCAGCTGAATATCCTGGTTACATTATCACATTTGTAGTTAACGTTATAAGGATTATCAAATAAGAGAACCGGCATTTCCTTAGCCAGTATTGTAGCAGTACGTGTATTGTCTTCCACAAACAGATCGCAGTTGTATGGACGAATGTAATTGATCTTAGGAAAACCCGAAAAAATGATATCATCATAAACAATGTCGTATTTCTTTAACCAGTTAATGGTAATGTTTCTTACTTTTTCGCCATATTCGTCCTGTCTGGTAGAACCGGTACGGCCTGTACAGATGAAAATAGTATGGCCGTCTTCCTTAAGCTTATGCATGACTTCAGAAACATATAACAAAGGCTGCACGTTTTCGATGTATTCAAAGAATGTGGCGTTCCAGAATTCGTTTTCCTGTTCTTCAGTAAAATAGCCGCATTTTATCTCGCTTTCGTATGGCAGATCCATTTCCGGCAGGTTGTGTTCATATAAGTATTTTCCATGCTGTTCAAGTCTGAATCTGTTGTCGTCAGTCATGCATCCGTCAATATCAATAGCCAATCTCATAAGTTCTTTACCTCTTTTTGAACATCAGTATAACAGATTATTATAAATGTATATACTAATTTTGCAAAAATGTGAGTTTTAAACATATTAAATAATTATTTGCTTTTTATAAAAGGCAGATTTTTTATATATTGTGATAAATAATCAGTTATATGTATATACATTAAAATGGTAATGTGATATATTGTATATACTATTAAGAGTGTATTTGGAGGGTATTATGATTAAGCTGGTAATATTTGACTTTGACGGTGTAATTGCCCAGACTGAAACGCTTAACATGCGTGTATTCATGAAGCAACTCGATGAGGTAGGGGTAAGTTATACCCATGATGACATCTCAAATTTCATGGGTGTCAGTCATCTGGATTTCCGTAATGTCATGGATGCTACTTTCGGCAATCAGGAGGCATATAGAAATTGGGATAAGGTTCACGGACCTTGGTTCAAGTATTATCCGGAAGATCCGCATGAGCTTCTGACAGAGAACATTGAAGAACTGCTTATCTATTTAAAAAACAAAAACATTCCATGCAGCATCGCTACCAATGCCGTACCGGTAATTGGCCGCGATATCCTGGAAAAAACAAATCTGATGCATTATTTCGATAAGTTCTACAGCGGTACGGAAACAGGGCATATCAAGCCTGATCCATTCGTTTTTGAAGAAGCGATCAGAGATCATAATGTCTTACCTGAAGAGGCAATCGTCATTGAGGATTCACCATTAGGCATCAGGGCTGGCAAGGCGGCCGGGGCGTTTACAATTGCCTTAAGAGATGTTGATGGCTTTGCCAGACAGCAGGAAGCTGATGTAATAATCACTTCCATCCTGGAAGTTGAAAAATACGTATAGAACTTCAATTGGATGAGTCAAAAATCATCTGGTTTACCATTCTGAAATCACAGCTGGTTTCAGAGAGAATTAAAGCTCTGTTGGTAATTCCAGTGGAGCTTTAATTACTGTGAATGCTTGTGCTAAAAACGCATAATGTCACAAATTGATTTATTATGAAAGAATATGCAATTTCACTGGCAAATGTATATACAATAAAGGGTAAAAATGTTATATTATTGGTGAAATTGAATATAAAAGTTTAAAAACAATCAAAAAGTTGCAAATGGAGGTAATTATGGCAGACGTAGTTAAGGGTAGTGTCATGGAAATGGAAAGATTTGCCATCCATGATGGTCCTGGTATCAGAACAACAGTTTTCATTCAGGGATGTCCATTAAGATGTCCTTGGTGTGCAAACCCAGAATCTCAGCAGATCAAACCACAGCTGATGTACAACGTTAAGAAATGCTTGAAGTGTGGAACATGTGCACGTAACTGTCCACAGCATGCCATTACAATTGTCGGTGATCATCTGGAATTTGACCGCAGCAAGTGTATTGGCTGTAAGACCTGTGAAAGAAACTGTCCGGGTAAGGCAATCAACTTCATCGGTGACATCAAGACTGTTGATGAAGTAATTGATTACATTTCCAGAGACAAGGATTACTACGATGTATCAGGTGGCGGTATTACCGTATCTGGTGGTGAACCATTCGTACAGTTCGATTTCTTCTACAACATCTTACAGAGAGCTAAGGAATTAGGCATCAGCACAGCTGTTGAAACAACAGGCGATACTGATTGGGAAAAGATGAAGAAGGCAGAACCTTTAATTGACAAGTTCCTGTTCGACATGAAGCAGTCAACTCCTGAAAAGATCAAGGAAATTACTGGCGGTAACGGCTGGAGAATCCAGGAAAACTTACGTAAGCTGGCAGAGATCGCCGCTGAAAAGATCGTTATCCGTGTACCGGTTATCCCTGGTTACAACTATGAAGAAGAAGTACTGACAGCCATCATTGAAATGGCAGCCAGTCTGAACATACCTGAAGTAAATCTTTTACCTTACCATAACTTAGGCGAAAACAAGTATGAACAGTTAGGCCGTGAGTATGCCTTAAAGGGTACAAAGATGATGAGCAAGGCTGACCTGAAGCATTATGAAGCTCTTGGCGATAAGCTGGGCCTCAAGGTTCAGGCAGGCGGTTAAAATTTAGGCCATAAATAGATTCACTCTATATCAAAATAGAAAGAAGGTAAAACAGAAAATGAGTTTTGACAAGAAGGCACTTTTAGACAGCATGAGAGGTGGATTGATCGTTTCATGCCAGACCGAACCTCATGACCCTATCCATGATGAGGGAAGGACAGTTGTTACTATGGCAAAAGCTGCTGAATATGGTGGAGCTGTTGGTATCCGTTCAAACAAGCCTGAACAGGTCGCTGCTATCCATGCTGCAGTTAAACTGCCAATCGTAGGCTTACATAAGATCTACTACGATACAATGGGCGAAATAATCATGACTCCAACCATTGAACATGCTAAGGCTTTATATGAAGCTGGTGCACAGATCATTGCCTTAGACAGCACACAGCGTCTGAACCATTTAGGTGTACCACGTTGCGACTTGATCAAGGAAATCAAGAAGGAAATCCCAGATGCATTGATCTTCGCTGATATCGACACATACGAAAATGCTGAACACGCAATCGAATTAGGTGCTGATATCGTTGCTACAACATGTATGGGCGGCACTCCTGAATCAAAGGCTCAGGGCTACAAGCGTCCAGACTACGCTGCAGTAGCAAGATTAGCTAAGGGCTTAAAGGACAGAGCTTTCGTTGTTATGGAAGGTCACATTGAAACTCCTGAAGATGCAATCAAGGCTATGTACATGGGTGTTGATGCTATCGTAGTTGGTAGTGCAATTACCCGTCCACACTTAATCGTTAAGAAGTTCACTGACGCTCTGAACCGCTACACCACAGACTGGCATGAAGCAGAAGCCACATGGTATGGCGATGTAACAAAAGCTGAATAATCAAAACTGAAAAACTGTCCTTTGCCGCCTGGCAAAGGGCAGCTGTAAATCTATAAAGAGGAATGGCTCACAGAGCCTCTTTGTTCATGTAAAACAAGAAAGGAAAAAAATAATGAGTATTGATAAGAAGGCATTATTAGACAGCATGAGAGGCGGAATGATCGTTTCATGCCAGACTGAACCACATGACCCAATTCATAATGACGGCAGAACTGTTGTTATGATGGCAAGAGCTGCTGAATATGGCGGAGCTGTTGGTATCCGTGCAAACAAGCCAGAACAGGTAGCTGCTATTCACGCTGCAGTTAATCTGCCGATCGTAGGCTTACACAAGATCTATTACGATACAGTTGGCACAATAATCATGACTCCAACTATCGAACATGCCAAGGCATTATATGATGCTGGTGCTCAGATCATCGCATTAGACGCTACTCAGTTACCTAACCATAAGGGCGTTCCACGCTGTGATCTGATCAAGGAAATCAAGAAGGAAATTCCTGATGCATTAATTTTCGCTGATATCGATTCATACGAAAATGCTGAACATGCAATTGACTTAGGTGCCGATATCGTTGCTACAACATGTATGGGTATTACTAAGGAATCTAAGGCTCTTGGCTACAAGCGTCCTGATTATGGCGCAGTTGCCAGAATGGCAAAGGGCTTAAGAGAAAGAGCATTCGTTGTCATGGAAGGCAATATTGAATACCCAATGGACGCCGTTAAGGCAATGTACATGGGTGCAGATGCCATCGTTGTCGGCAGTGCAATTACCCGTCCACACTTGATCGTCAGAAAGTTCACTGATGCATTGAACCGCTACACCACAGACTGGCATAAGGATGAAATGATCTGGTTCGGTGATGTAACTGAAAACAAGGCTGAATAATCATAAAAATCTGAAAATAAGCTGTCCTTAATTGGAAAATATTAGGGACAGCTGTAACTGTAGTTA
>JAFUCG010000187.1 GCA_017459795.1 Erysipelotrichaceae bacterium
AGAGCTGACTTCTGAGGAAAATAAGGACAAGGCCGCAAATCTGTTTAACAACATTAAGGAAAAGGCAACTGATGTGATCAATGAAGTCACCAGTGAGGAAAACAAGCAGAAAGCTGCTGATTTCTTTAACGAGATCAAGGAAAAAGCCAATGAAGCATTAAATGACGGTAAAGATGAAAACAAGGATAAGGTATCAAGTTTTCTGGACAAGCTGACTGATAAAATCGATGATGTCAAGAAGGAACAGGCATTGAAGGAGCAGAAGAAGGAAGAATACTATACTGCTGATCCTGAAGATACCAGAACAGCCAGGGAAAAGATCTTACAGGTACTCGCTGATGAATTTCCAAATTACATTGTCAGGGAAAATGTATCTCCTAGAACAATAGGAGGAACAGGCAGGTTCATGGACTATTCTATAGCGGTCTATGACAATGAAAAGCCGGTTCTGTTCATAATGCTGATCGGCAAGACAACTACCTCACATCGTGAGTATAAATGGAGCAGGCAGGAAGCGGAAAAGAACGGTTATAACTTCATTAACTTCGTTAACCATTTCCCAAATACCATTCCTTACATAACTGACAGATTACATAAGTATTTGTAGTATTTGTCAGTTTCAGATACAAAGAAAGAGAAATGCAGTAATGCGCCTGTGGCGGGTGCAGCAGGAACAATTAACATGACTTTACAGGCAGTCTGATCCTGTACCATCCCGTATCGAAAGCATTGCTTTCTTCAAAGTACTTTCTCTTTCTTTTTCTTACTATGAGCATACTGGATGAACTAAGAGAAGAGAATACCTGGGTAAACTTCCGGGAAGCTAAATGTGAAAGAAACCAGCTGAATAAAAGGGAACTCAGGCAGCTGGATGATTTCATTATGAATAAGAAGTATGAGTCTGTAACTGATACTTTTTCTTTTGGCCTGCCGGTTAAAAAGACAATTTCAAAAATGGATTCCGATAAGAAAAGAACGGTATACAGTTACAGTAATGAAGAGACATGGGTATTAAAGGTAATGGCTCATCTGTTATACAGATATGACCATTTAATACCGGAAAGCTGTTACTCGTTTAGAAGAAATGTTACTGCCGCAAAAGCCATTAACAATATCAGAAAAACAGAAAACCTTAATGAAAAATATGCTTTAAAGGCTGATGTTCATGATTACTTCAATTCCATTGACTGTGACCTCTTAACAGACGTTTTAAGAGAGATTATAACTGATGACGATAAATTGCTCGAGTTCATGATATCACTCTTAAAACAGGATAAATGTGTTTCTGAAGGGAAGATCATTTATGAAAAAAGAGGAGCCATGGCTGGAGTACCACTGGCCAGTTTCTTTGCGAATGTATATTTGATGAGCATGGATAAGTACTTTACACATAATGGCGTTAATTATTTCAGGTATTCTGACGACATAATCATGTTTATGGACAGTGAAGAGCAAATGAATGAGTGTCTTACGGAATTAAAGAAACAGCTGAATGATAAGAAACTGTCATTAAACGAAAAGAAAACCAAAACATATAAGCCACATGAAAGCTGGGAGTTTCTGGGCTTTAAATACGTAAATGGCGCTATCGATCTTTCTGAAGGGGCGGTTAATAAGATGAAAGGCCGCATCAGAAGAAAGGCTCATAAGCTATATCGCTGGAGAAAGATGAATAATGCTGATTATGAAAGAGCTGCCAGAGCCATGATCAGATCCATGGATAACCGTTTTTATGATTTAACAGGAAACAATGATTTCACCTGGAGCCGGTTTTACTTCCCGGTAATAACGACAACAGATGGATTACATCAGATCGATGAGTATATGCTCATGTATCTGAGATATCTAAAGACGGGGAAACATGGTAAGAGTAACTATAAGGTGAGCTATGAAAGCCTTAAATTACTGGGCTATACACCACTTGTGGCTGAATATTATAACTGGAAGAAGGAAAATGAGATGTTAGAAAAATGGAGAGACCGTTAGCTGTCTCTCCTGTTATTTAAAAAGGCTTTTTTAAGGATATCAGGCATGAATTTATACTGGTAATAAGCAAGTTTTTCAACTGTCAGATTGTTTATGTTCTGTAACCAGGCTAATGTATGACCCATGCAGCCGTAGGAATACTGACATATCTCATAGTCTGTTTCCTCATCCAGTTCATCAACTTTTAGATAATCCTTTAAGATGCTTCTTTCTGATTCAATGTAGAAATCAAGCATGTATTCTCTCAGATTGTTCTGAGAAGAATCCTCTAAGGCGTTGGCAAAAAAGTCTTTCTGTTTTAAAAGACGTTTGCACATTCTGTAGATCATTTCTTCACTGTTTATGACTTCACTCATCTTTGACTCTTCTTTGAAATTCTGTTCAAATATCCAGCATACCAGATCGTACTTATCCTTGAAGTGGTAGTAGAATGTTGTTCTTTCCACATTACATGCTTCACAAAGTTCCTTAACCTGAATGTCTTTAATGAGTTTATGCTTTGCCATCTGCTGGATCGCATCCGCAAACATTTTCTTTGTTCTATCTGCCATATAGTTACCTCTGTTTTCAACATATCATAAATATGTATAAAATATCAACATTTCTTCAATGTGTAAGAAGAATAGTAATTATTAATTAAGATATTCTTTAATGGTTGGAGGGAAAAATAAACATGAATAATTTCGATAGTGTTAAAGGAAAAGTAGCAGTTGTTACAGGAGCAACGGCTGGTATCGGCAAGGCAATTGCCAAGGTGTTCGCTGATAACGGCATGAAGGTCGTTTTAGCAGCCAGAAGAAAGGAATTAGGCGAACAAATCGCTGAAGATATCAGAAACAACGGTGGCGAAGCAATCTTCGTCCAGGCTGATGTTTCAAATGAAGAAGATGTTAAGAAGGTAATGGAATGTGCCGTTAAGACATATGGCAAGTTAAACGTTGTCATTAACAATGCCGGTGCAAGCACATAGTTACACCCAATCCATGAATATGAAACAGCTGAATTCAAGAGAATTACTGACATTGACTACATTGGTGTATTCTTAGGCACAAAGTATGGCGTAAAGGCAATGCTGGATTCAAAGTCAACCGGTTGTTCAATTATTAATATTTCATCTGCTGAAGGTCTTAAGCCAACCGCTAACTTTGCCCCATACAGTGGCGCTAAGAGAGCTGTAATCAGCTTAACTCAGACCTGTGCATTAGACTATGCAAGACATGGCATTACCGTTAACTGTGTTTGTCCTGGTGCTACAGATACAGACATCTATGCAACCATTTCACCAGAACAGCGTGAACTGACTCAGTCAATGATTCCATGTGGTTACTTTGCTCAGCCTGAAGACATGGCTTATGCAGCATTATTCCTTGCTTCAGATTTAGGCAGATACATTACCGGTGCAATCATTCCTGTTGATGGCGGTATGAGTGCCGGTAACTATACCGAAGTTCCTTGGAATGAACCTGATACCAGATATTAGGATCATATATTCATGTCTTAAGCCCGTAAGGGCTTTTTTCTATTATAAAATCAGGAACAAACTGAACCTGATTATAGTAGAACGAAAGATTATAACGATACAATATAAAGGTCAGGAATAC
>JAFUCG010000004.1 GCA_017459795.1 Erysipelotrichaceae bacterium
AACAATCTCTTCTTCGTTTAAAACCTTGTCAACTTCACCTAATTCTTCATCTTCACATAAGATCAGGTTGAGTATTTCTTCCTTGCTCTGTGCCTGTGATAATTTGGTGACTCTGACGTCATTTCCTAACTTGCCAGCGAGCTCACTTAATAACATCATGTGGTTTCTGGCAAATTCCTTATCAGCGCTTACGCAGAATAAGAAGATCAGATGTGTATCCTGGAATCCATCATCACTCATGCTGCTTTCCCAACGAATTGGATTAACAGTCTTACCGATCATGATGCCGTTACGTAAGACAGCGTTTGACTTTCCATGAGGAATTGAAAGGTGTGAGCCCATTCCTGTAGGGCCTTCTGCTTCTCTTTCGTAAATGTCCTTTACAAATACGTCAACATCATTGATATATCCGTTCTTCAAAAGAACATTTGCCATGTAGTGCAGTACTTCATCCTTGGTAGTACCCTGAACTTCGAGATCAATAATGTCTGTGTTAAGAATATCGATTAATGGCATATTAATTGTCCTCCCTTATATGCATCATAATAGTAGCAGATTTAGTCAAAATTAGCATTATGCAACCACAGATATTTTTCGTCCTCATTTCTGGTTGTCTGTAACCATGGATTGCCATCAAGATGACGGATCATCCAGCAGGTATACATCTGGAAACCAGGAGCTACGGCCTGTGGATGCAGCTCTTCAGGTGTAATGGCTGAGAATGAGTTATCAACACTCTTAAATACCTTATCACCAATGAAGCTTGCGCCGAATCCTTCAGGTCTGTCGAACTTGAAGTAGTACAGTTCAGGCTGTGGATGTCTGTGTGGTAAGTAACCTGACCAATTACCGCGGTCATTCAGTACTTCACCTAACACCATGTTAGAATATGGAGCGATTTCCTTATCAAAAATGGTGTTAACTCTTCTTTTGGCAACGTTGCCAAACTTGCCAACACATGAATAACCCCATGGGGCATCTTCAGGTCTGTATAACTTTGTAGCGAATTCAGTTTCATTCTTTGTGCACTGTACCAGGAATTCACTTTCACATAATGCCTTTACGGTTGCTTCCTTGCCTGTGCATAAGTGTAATGCGTATGGACCTTCAGTAAATACATCCTTACGGCTTACGGTTTCCTTATTGCCTTCATAGGTTAATTCAAGCTTGCCTGAGAGAATCAGAACAGCTGTTTCTTCGCCTGTTCTCTTGAATGTTCTTTCTTCGTTTTCCTTTAGATGATAAACACGTACATCCATGAGCATGTCACTGTACTCATTGTCATAAGTACTTAAGATCTCTTCGCCGTTTTCATCAAAATGTGGGTAACCAAACAGTTTCTTTTCCATATTACTTCTCCTTCTTTTTATTTTCTGCTGATGGCTTTCCTAGCAGCATCAGCTATGTCTTCTACAGTCATTCCATATTCCTTTTCCAGGAAATCCTGGGAACCTACCTGTCCATACCTGTTATGAATTCCAATGAATTCCTGCGGTACAGGACAGTTAGCTGCCAGTACATTGGCTATTGCGGAACCTAGACCGGTATTTACTTCATGATTTTCAGCCGTTACTACAGCGCCTGTCTTACCGGCTGATCTAATGATGAGTTCCTCATCAAGTGGCTTCCAGGTATGCATGTCTATTACTTCGGCCTCAATTCCTTCTTCTTTTAATAATTCAGAAGCCTTTATGGCATTATATACCATAACACCTGAGGCAATTATCGTAACATCCTTGCCTTCTTTTAATAATACTCCCTTGCCTATTTCAAAGTCTGAACCGTCTTCATATATGGTCTTAAAGCTTCTTCTGATCAGACGCATGTAGGTGAGAGAATCAGTTTCAGCTGACCTTTTTGTCAAGACATAGGTCTGGGCATAATCACATGGATCCATGATTATGGCATTTGGAACATTGAGGTATAAACCGCAATCTTCCAGAGGCATGTGTGTTGCACCATTGAATGCGGCGGTAATACCAGGGTCAGAACCAATGATGTGAATCGGTCTTTCACCATATCCGGCAGACAGGAATACCTGGTCAAATGCTCTTCTTGAGGCAAATACGCCAAAGGTATGCACAAACGGTATTATTCCCGTAGCACTTAAGCCGCAGGCAACGCATATCGCATTGGCCTCAGCTATGCCGGCATTGAAGAATCTTTCCGGAAAGTCCTTCTTTATTCTTGTGGCATTGATGCAGCCGGCTAAGTCACAGTCAATGTGAACGATCTTGTCATTGACCTTCATCATGTCCAGCATTGCATCATCATAGGCATCTCGGTTGTTTCTCTTGTCATTGGTATGTTCCTTAGCTAGTTTATACATCATGACAACTCCTCCTTTAATGCCTCATATTTTCTTTCGGCTTCAGCGATTACCACCTTCCATTGCTCAGCATTTAATGTGGATGAGTGTTCACCGCTGGTTTCCGCAAAGTCGATTCCCTTGCCCTTAACCGTATTTAATATGATCATTGTCGGCTTATCCTTTATTTCATAAGCCCTGTGGATTGCTTCAAGTATTTCCTTAACGTCATTACCGTCTTTTACGTCAATTACTTCCCAGCCAAAGGCATCAAACTTTGCTCCAATGCCCTTGCCATGAGACATTACTTCTTCAACGGTACCGTCAAGCTGTCTGCCATTGTTATCAACAAAGCCGATCAGGTTATCCAGATGATAATGAGCAGCGAACTGGGCAGCTTCCCATACCTGGCCTTCATCACATTCACCATCGCCACATATGACAAAGACATGTGAATCAATTCTCTGCATCTTATTGCCAAGTGCAGCGCCTACTGCCTGGGAAATGCCCTGGCCTAATGACCCAGTTGTTAAGTCAACGCCCTTGGTCTTGCTATGGTCAGTGTGTGATGGGAAATCTGAGCCTGCTTCATTAAGATGATAGGCGTCTTCCTTTGCATAGTAACCAACTATGCCCAGGGCCGCATACATTGCCGGACCGGCATGACCCTTTGATAATACCAGCCAGTCCCTTTCTTTCCAGTCAGGATCTTCAGGCTTATAGTGCATTACTTCGCCATAAAGTACTGCCAGTACATCGGCAATCGATAAAGAACCACCTACGTGACCATTGCCCTTTGAAGCGATGATTTTCATGGTTTCCAGTCTGATTTCCGAAGCTAACAGTTTCAGTCTGTTCAGAGTTTCATTCTTCATAGCTTTCTCCTGTTTCAAGGACATATTTGTCCCATTATTAAAGCAATTTTATCCACAAGACGATTATATCATACGAAAAAAGCAATTTCCATATAAATTGCTCATAATTTAATCAAATTTATCATAACATTACCATTGACAAGTTATCAATGTGCGTATTAATATTGTAATGTATGAAATCAATAGATCAACTTGATATGGTTGTTCTCGAAGTAATTGATGAATTTCTCTTCTGGACACTTATCAGTGATGATTGCATCGATCTTTGAAAAATCTGCGAAGCGGTTGTAGGCTATTACATCAAACTTGCTGTAATCAGCAACTATGTATCTTACTGCACTGTGACTCATGACGGCATCCTTTATTGCTCCTTCATTAAGTACGGTGTTAGTCAGACCACGTGATACTGAAATGCCTACAGTCGAGATGAAAGCCTTATTACAGTTGTAGTTATATAAGGATGTATCCATGAGGAAAGAGCCGGTATTGTGATCAAGCACACCACCGACACCGATTCCAGTAATGTTCGTCAGTCCTCTGAGGGCCTGCAGGACATCGATGGAATGAGATATTACTGTTACATTCTTAAGATACTGCATGTAATGCAGCATGCGGTAGGCAGTTGTTCCTGAATCGATGAATATTACATCGCCGTCCTGAACCATGCCGGCTGCAAGTCTGCCGACGTATTCCTTTCCTTCATTATTTGAACCCTGGCGTTCACTTACTGAAGACACTGAACTGATTGATTCTCTGTGTTCGTTAAACACGACTCCACCGTAAACCTTGGAAACAAGTCCCTGGTCTTCCAGGTAGTTGAGGTCACGGCGTAATGTCTGTATGGATACATTGAACTTCTGCATCAGGTCTTCGTTCTTGGCTGTCTTAATTTCGCGGATGTATGACAACATTTCCTTTTGTCTGTTGAGTTTCATATTTATCACCTATCTTTATTTATCTATATTATATTTTAGCAAGATTTTATCAAATTTAAAGGAGTATTTATGAGCAAATTAGCAGAAATGACCAAAACTTATCCACAGACAGAGTTGTGGAACGATTCATGTTCTTACAAGGAACTATCTTATTCAGTAGAAAGAGGAGCTACCGGTGCTACAACTAACCCGGTAATCGTCTTCAACGTCTTAAAGAAGGAACTTCCTGAATGGGAAGACACAATCAAAAAACTTGTTGATGAAAATCCAACCTGCACAGAAGATGAACTCGCATGGATGGTCATCAAGGCTTTAGGCGCAAATGCTTCTACATTGTTACTGGATAAATTCAGAGCTTCAAACGGACAGCTGGGCAGAATCTCATTCCAGACAAACGCCAAGTATTATCAGAACAGCCAGAAGATGGTTGAACAGGCATGTGATCTTGCCGCAACCGTTGAAAACTCTCAGGTAAAGGTTCCTGCTTCAAAAGCCGGCATCGAAGCCATCGAAGAAATGACTTACAGAGGAGTTTCAGTTAACGCAACCGTTTCATTCACAGTTGCTCAGGCAATCGCCGTTGCTGAAGCAGTTGAAAGAGGTCTGAAGAGAAGAGCTGCTGAAGGACTTGATTCTACAAAGATGCATCCTGTATGCACAATCATGTCAGGAAGAGTTGATGACTATCTGAGAAACTTCTATGGCGCTACAGATACTCTGGTATCAAGCGAAGCCTATGACATGGCCGGTGTTGCCGTCATGAAGAAGGCATATAAGTTATATAAGGAAAGAGGCTACCGTACAAAGCTGTTAGTTGCTGCATTCCGTAACCGTCATCATTTTGAAGAATTCATCGGCGGAGACATCATTCTGACAATCCCTTACGGCTGGCAGAAGAAGTATGACAACTCAAACGTTGAAATCAAGGACAACATGTCAAGAGACGTTGATAAGGCCATCCTGGATGAATTAATGACTCTGGAAGAATTCAGAAAGGCATATGACGAAAACTTCCCACAGGAACAGTTCCAATATTACGGAGCATTCAAGGCTACCATCAACCAGTTCCTGAACGGATATGACGGATTATTACAGTTATTAAGAAAGTACATGGTGAAATAAATGGCTAACACATTCCTTACACCAAAGACCATCGTCTCAGGCAATAACGCCCTGGACGATGCCGGCAAACTCTTAAACGGTTTTGGTAAGAAGGCCTTCGTCGTAACTGATGCTACAATGGTCAAGCTGGGAAATGCTGACCTTCTGTTAAAGGTTCTTGACAAGCAGGGAATTGAATACTCAGTATTCCCGGAAGTAAACTTCGAGCCAAACGATATCATTGTAAAGCAGGGTGCTGAAGCATATAAGACTTCTGAGTGTGACTTCCTGATCGCCTTAGGCGGCGGTTCACCAATTGATACAGCCAAAGCCATTTCAATTCTGCTTGCTTCTGATGCTCCTTTAGCTTCATACATGGGTAAGCTCATTGACATCAAGAGACCTGGCCTGGTCGCTATTCCAACAACAGCCGGTACCGGATCTGAAGCTACCAAGTTCACGATCATCAACGATACTGAAACAAAGGTAAAGATGTTACTTACAGGTGCCTGCCTGATTCCTGATCTGGCAATCATCGATCCTATGTTTACCATCAGTGCTCCAAAGTCAGTTACCGCTCATACCGGAATTGATGCATTATGCCACGCTCTTGAATCCTATACCTCAAGAAAGGCTCAGCCATTATCTGATACATTTGCCTTAAGTGCCATCAAGAGAATCTTCGGCAACTTAAGAACATGTTATAACGAAGGCAGCAACACTGAAGCCAGAATTCAGATGTCATTAGCCGCATTAGAGGCCGGCATTTCATTCAACAATTCATCAGTTACCATCGTTCACGGCATGTCAAGACCTATGGGCGCTCTGTTCCATGTACCTCATGGCTTAAGCAATGCAATGTTATTAAAGGAATGCATGGATTTCGCTGTAAAGGGTGCATATAACAGATTCGCTGATGTATCAAGATACCTTGGCTTCTCCGACAACGCAGATGATAAGGCTGCAGCTGAGACATTCCTTAAGGAATTAAGCGCACTGTTAAATGACCTGCATGTTCCTACAATGTCTGAATACGGCATCGACAGAGACGAGTACTTCAGCAACATCGATAAGATGGCTCATGATGCATTTGCCTCTGGATCTCCTTCAAACACCATCAGAGAAACATCTGTTGATGACATGAAGGAATTATACAAGCAGATCTACAGGTAACATTGATATTCAATGTTACCTTTTTTTACCTTATAATAGTAGTAATTCAAAGGAGTCAGATTATGATCGCATTATTTAATACCGCAGCCAATGAAAACTCAAACATGTCATTCCTGTTCTACGTGATATTCGGATTCATGGCCTTAATGTTCCTGTTCAGGGCAGCTTTAGGCTATAAGCGCTACAGAAATTCCATTTATCCGTACATCTATGACAATTACCTGATAGATTATTTCTATAAGCTTAATGTTTTCAGAGATGCTTCAAAGTCCGGAATGCTGAAGAAGCTGCTTGGCTATCATCGTTTGAACTATGCCAGCATAACAAATAATGAAGGCAAGCTGGTTACACAGATCATTACGCTGATTCATTCCAAGGGCATTCTGTCAATTGCCTATCTGACTTCTGAAGGCAAGTACAGCGGCAGCGACAGCGGTAACTGGTACATTAAGAGAACTGAAGACGGTAACGAAAAGAAATTCAAGATTGAAAATCCAACAGTTTATCTGAAGGAATACAATCTGCACCTGTCCCAGGCTCTTGAAGGAAGAAAGGCCCAAAGTCTGATAGCCGTACCTGATAATTCAGACATTACCAATCTGCACCCTACATATAAGGTTGTTAAATATTCTGAACTTCCTGATGTATTTAAGGAAGCTGACTGCGGCTACGGGTTAAATGATTCTGAAATAGATGAGATTTATGAAAAACTTGGCGGAAAGGTAGATCGTAAGTAAAGCAAGGTATTTCCCGGGAAATATTCAAAGAAGCGGTTATGAAGAACTGCTTCTTTTTTTGATTCAGTTTTCCTTTGCGCCACATCAGACAACGTTCATCCGATACACGAATTACGCGATAATGTATTATCTTATATAACAATCATTGTTTATTTATACTTTTTTTTAGATATAAACGATTTATTTCATTAACTATAATAATGAAAAGTGGTAAAATGTCTTTGATTTTGGGTTTTTTTGGAGGTAATAAAATGAAAGCTTTAGATTTAACTAAGTATGGTGTAAAGAATACCACCGAAATCATATACAATCCATTATATGAAACATTGTTTGAAGAAGAAACAAAGCCTGAATTAGAAGGTTATGAAAAGGGTACTGTTACAGAATTAAACGCAGTAAACGTCATGACCGGTATCTATACTGGCAGATCTCCTAAGGACAAGTACATTGTCATGGATGAAAATTCAAAGGACACTGTCTGGTGGACAAGTAAGGAATATCCTAATGACAACCACCCAATGAGCGAAGAAACCTGGAAGGTTGTTAAGGAAAAGGCCTTAAAACAGTTAAGCGGTAAGAGACTGTTCGTCGTTGACGGTTTCTGCGGCGCTAACAAGGATACCAGAATGGCTGTCAGATTCATCATGGAGGTTGCATGGCAGGCTCACTTCGTACGCAACATGTTCATAAAGCCAACTGCTGAAGAACAGGCAAACTTTGAACCTGACTTCGTAGTTTACTGCGCTTCTAAGGCAAAGGTTGACAACTATGAAGAATTAGGTCTGAATTCAGCAACATGCATCGCTTTCAACATCTCAAGCAAGGAACAGGTAATCTTAAATACCTGGTATGGTGGCGAAATGAAGAAGGGCATGTTCTCAATGATGAACTACTATCTACCATTAAAGGGCATCGCCAGCATGCACTGCAGTGCCAATACTGACATGAATAAGGAACACACCGCAATCTTCTTCGGCTTATCAGGAACTGGTAAGACAACATTATCAACTGATCCAAAGAGATTACTGATCGGTGATGATGAACACGGTTGGGATGACAACGGTGTATTCAACCTGGAAGGCGGCTGTTATGCCAAGGTAATCAACCTTGATAAGGAAGCTGAACCAGACATCTACAATGCCATCAGAAGAGATGCGTTATTGGAAAACGTTACCGTAAGAGAAGACGGTTCATTGGATTTCGCTGATAAGAGCGTTACCGAAAATACCCGTGTATCTTACCCAATCAACCACATTGAAAAGATCGTTACTCCTGTATCAAGCGGTCCGGCTGCTGAAAACGTAATCTTCTTATCAGCAGATGCATTTGGTGTATTACCACCTGTATCAATCCTGACTCCTGAACAGACAAAGTATTACTTCTTAAGTGGCTTTACAGCTAAGTTAGCCGGTACAGAAAGAGGCATTACCGAACCTACACCAACATTCAGTGCCTGCTTCGGTCAGCCATTCCTGGAATTACATCCAACTAAGTACGCTGAAGAGCTGGTTAAGAAGATGGAAAAGAACGGTGCCAAGGCTTACCTGATCAACACAGGCTGGAACGGCACAGGCAAGAGAATCTCAATCAAGGATACCAGAGGAATCGTTGATGCCGTATTATCAGGTGCCATCAACAAGTGTGAAACAAAGGTCATCCCATTCTTCAACTTTGAAGTACCAGTTGAACTGGAAGGCGTAGCTACAGAGATCCTCGATCCAAGAGATACATACGCAAACGCCGAAGAATGGAACACAAAGGCCAAGGATCTGGCAGAAAGATTCATTAAGAATTTCCACAAGTATGAAACAAATGAAGCTGGCAAGGCTTTAGTAGCTGCCGGCCCACAGTTATAAAATAAAAGAGGTTTTATGGTTAAATTAGTTGAAACTTCTCTCCGTGACGGTCATCAGTCGCTGTTTGCGACCCGTATGACTACGGAAGAGGTTGTGAAACTGGCGAAGATCTATGACAATGCCGGTTTCTATGCCCTGGAAGTCTGGGGTGGAGCAACCTTTGACTCAGCCATGCGTTTCTTAAACGAAGACCCATGGGAGAGATTAAGAGCAGTTAGAAAAGCATGTCCTAAGACAAAACTGCAGATGCTGTTCAGAGGACAGAACATTCTGGGTTACCGTCATTATTCTGATGACGTTGTCGACATGTTTGTTAAGAAATCAATTGAAAACGGCATCGACATCATCCGTGTATTTGACGCTTTAAACGACATCCGTAACCTGCGTCAGGCTGTTGAATCAACCAAGAAATACGGCGGTGAATGTCAGATTGCCTTGTCTTACACTACATCACCGGTTCATACCATTGACTACTATGTATCCCTGGCTAAGGAAGTTCAGCAGTTAGGTGCTGACTCATTATGCATCAAGGACATGGCTGGTGTACTGGTACCGGAAGATGCTACCAAACTGATAAAGGCCATCAAGAAGGAAATCAGCATTCCACTGGAACTGCATTCCCATTGTACGGCTGGTGTCTGTGAAATGACCTATATGGCTGCCATCAAGGCTGGCGTTGACATTGTTGATACATCAGTATCACCATTATCAAACGGCACAGCTCAGCCATCAACTCAGGCATTATGCACAGCCTTAAAGGGAACAAAGTTTGATCCGCAGATCAACTTGTCTGTAATTCATGAAGCAGAACCAATCGTTACTGACATCGTTAACAAGTACGTTAAGAACGGCCTGTTAAATCCTAAGTCATTACAGATCAACCCTAACATTCTGACTTACCAGGTACCTGGCGGAATGTTAAGTAACATGATCAAGCAGCTGACTGATCAGAACGCTATGGACCGCTATGAAGAAGTATTAAGAGAGATTCCTGCCGTTCGTAAGGATCTTGGTTATCCACCATTAGTAACTCCTATGAGTCAGATGGTTGGTACTCAGGCAGTATTGAACGTATTAAACGGTGAAAGATACAAGATGGTTCTTAAGGAAGTTAAGGACTACCTGCATGGTCATTACGGCAAGAGCCCTGCTCCTGTAAACGAGGAAGTCAGAAAGAAAATCATCGGTGATGATGAAATCATTACCTGCCGTCCAGCCGACTTACTGGAACCTGAGTTTGAAAAGCTTAAGGAACAGTATAAGGATCTGGCCAGAAGTGATGAAGACGTTCTGTCACTGGCATCATTCGAATCTGTCGCAACGGCTTTCCTGAAGAAGAAATATCAGGAAGACACTGTTGAAACAGAAGAATTCGAAATGTTCATTTAAGGAGGCTGACCATGGAATTATTAGCAAGATATTCAGGCATTACAGCCATCATCGTATATCTGTTCATCTTCTGGGTTTACTTACAGATCAAAAAGAACAGAAAGCCAAGCGTTGAAGCTGAAGAACCAGCTGTTAAGTCTGCACCGGTTGTTGCAAGTGAAAGATATCCTTTGGACATCAACGATGAAGACGCAACAGTCGCAGCTTTAATCGCAAGTATTGAATACAGACAGGAAAAAGGAACTGACGTAAGAGTATTATCAGTTAGAGAGGTAAGATAATGAAGGTATATAAGGTTAAGGTAAACGGCCGTGTATTTGAAGTAGAAGTTGAAGCCGTTGATGAAAAAGCAGGTCATATTGAAACTGCAGAAAAGAAAGAAGAACCTGTTAAGGAAGTTAAGGCTACAGGATCTGAAATTCTGGCTCCTATCGCTGGCAAGGTTACTGACATCAAGGTAAGTGTTGGTGATGTTGTTAAGGAAGGCCAGACTGTAATGATCATTGAAGCCATGAAGCTGGAAAACGAGATCCAGTCAGCTTATGCAGGTACTGTTAAGCAGATCCTGGTCAAGAGCGGTGATGATGTCAGAAATAAGGACGTCCTCATTGTCTTAGGCTAAGATGAAGGAAATACATTTCAGAGAAATTGATTCCACAAATACCTACCTTAAGGAAAACTATGCATCATTAGATGATCTGACATTTGTCAGCGCTGACTATCAGAGTTCCGGCAAAGGCAGAAACCAGCGTGTATGGGACAGTAGGGCTGGCGAGAATCTGTTATTCTCCTTATTAATTAAGGACAGTAACTACTTCCCTTTATACAAGGCCATTTCCATTGTCTCAGCCTATTCGGTAATGAAGACGCTGAATGAATTCAGCATTAAGGATACGATGATCAAGTGGCCTAACGATGTTTATGTCAAAGGTCAGAAGATCTGCGGCATCCTATTAGAATCCGTCAGTCGAAATGAAATTGAATGTCTTATCATCGGCATTGGCATAAATGTTAATCAGAAGACCTTTGGTACAGATTACATTCATCCGCCGGTTTCCATGAGAAATATTCTTAATAAGGAAATTGACATGAATGAATTCAAGGTTGCCTGTTTCTCAAATCTGTTATCAGATCTGGAGAAATTAAAAGAAGGGTATGATTATTATCCGGAAATAAGCAATTATGACTATTTGAAAGGTCAGAATGTTTTCCACGAAGGTAAAAAATATACAGTTGAGGGAATCAACGAAGACTATACATTAAAACTGTCCCATGATGGACAGGAAAGAAATGTTGAAGCTGGAGAAATCAGCTTTCACAGTTAACAGGAGAGTTATATGAGTTTTTTATACGAGAATTTACTGGCTCTTACCTGGCAACAGGTAACCATGTGGGTAATCGGTGGCATATTGATTTACCTGGCAATTGCCAAGGAAATGGAACCGTCACTGTTACTTCCAATCGGCTTTGGGGCCATTCTGGTTAACATGCCTTTTTCCGGGGCTGTAAACCAGTATATCAACGGAATCTTACAGGAAGGTCCATTGACATCCTTATATGAAGCAGGCATTGCCAATGAATTATTCCCGTTACTGTTATTCATCGGTATTGGTGCGATGTGTGACTTCGGTCCACTTTTGAGCAATCCGGTACTCATGATATTCGGTGCAGCTGCACAGTTCGGTATCTTCTTTACCTTCTGTATCGGTTCAATGTTCTTCCCGGTCAATGACGCTGCTTCAATCGCAACCATCGGCGCTGCCGACGGTCCGACAGCCATCGTCGTTGCTCAGGTATTAAAGTCAAACTATCTGGGACCTATCATGGTAGCCGCATACTCATACATGGCCTTAGTTCCAATCATTCAGCCTCCGGTCATCAGATTATTAACGACCAGAAGAGAAAGAATGATCAGAATGGACTATGAACCAAAGGAAGTATCAAAGCTGACCCGTATCTTATTCCCAATCATCATTACAGTAATCGCCGGTTTGATTTCACCTGCAGCTGTATCACTGGTTGGCTTCCTGATGTTTGGTAACTTACTTAAGGAATGTGGCGTATTAAAAGGCTTGTCTGATACAGCTCAGGACGCTTTGGCTAATATCATTACATTGATTCTTGGTATTACCATTGCTTCTCAGATGCAGGCAGAAAGCTTCTTAAGATTAGATACATTAATGATTTTGGGCTTAGGCTTATTCGCCTTCGTATTCGATACAGCAGGCGGCGTATTATTTGCCAAGTTCCTGAACCTATTCTTAAAGAAGAAGGTCAATCCGATGATTGGTGCAGCCGGTATTTCCGCCTTCCCAATGTCAGGCAGAATCATTCATAAGATGGGTCTTGAAGAAGACAATCAGAACTTCTTATTAATGCACTCAATGGGTGTTAACGTTTCAGGCCAGATTGCCAGTGTTATCGCCGGCGGTCTGATCATGAGTTTCTTCATGTAGGAGGTAACTATGAATTTTACACCAGTTAATTTTGTGGTAAATCTGCAATACCTTTTAAAAGGTGAACTGGGCTTGTTCTTCGCTTTGGGAATCATTGCCCTTTCAACAATTGTTTTAAATAAGATATCTGAAAAGAAGTAGTTCGAATGAACTACTTCTCTTTTTTTTCTGTCTTTTTCTTTAATTCAGCTACCAGCTGTAAGGCTTCTATAGGTGTCATGTTATTTGGATCCGCCTTGGTAAGGACATCTTCTATTTCCTTTAGTTCCTTAGGAACCTTTTCTACCATTACCATCTGTGTCTGATCGTTATGGTGTTTCTTGGTTGTTTCAAAGTCCTTTAACAGATCCTTGGCTCTGTCGATGACACTGTCAGGCAGCTTGGCTAATGAAGCAACATGGATACCGTATGACCTATTGGCCTTGCCGTCCTTTACCTTATATAAGAAGGTTATCTTGTCATTTTCCTCATGAACGTCAACGTGCTTGTTCTTGATGCCGTTCATGTTATTCTCCAGACTGGTCAGTTCATGATAGTGCGTTGAGAATAATGTCTTGGCACCTATTACGGCATCAATGTATTCCAGCATTGCCTGAGCTAAGGCCATGCCATCATAGGTAGAAGTGCCTCTGCCTATTTCATCAAAGATGATCAGAGAATCCTTTGTGGCGTTCTGTAAGGCGTTATTGGCTTCATTCATTTCTACCATGAATGTTGACTGACCGGCTAAGATATCATCGGTAGAACCGATTCTGGTAAATATCTGGTCAAATATCGGCATCTCAGCACTCTTGGCAGGTACATAACAGCCGATCTGAGCCATTAATACGATTAGGGCACACTGTCTCATGTAGGTGCTCTTACCGCCCATGTTAGGTCCGGTAATTATCTGTATCGGCTGATTACTGTCAATGTAGATGTCATTAGGTATGTACTGATCTTTATTTATTGATTCCAGTATCGGGTGTCTGCCCTGTTTAACACTTAATATGCCTGTATCGTTAAATGAAGGTCTGACAAAGGCATTGTTACTGCTGACAACGCTTAAGGCATAGACACTGTCAATTACGGCCAGGCATGTTGCCAAGCGCTGTAAGGCAGGCAGATACTGCTTTATTTCACTGATCAACTGTTCAAACAGTTCGCTTTCCAGTCTTACGGCTCTTTCTTCAGCGTGTAAGATGGCATCTTCCTGTTCCTTTAGTTCAGCGGTAATGTATCTTTCACCAGTCGTTAATGTCTGTTTACGCTGGTAGCCCCATTCCTCCTTAACCTGGGAAACAGCACCTCTTGATACTTCAATGTAATAACCGAAAACTTTATTATAGCCGACCTTTAAGGTTTTGATTCCGGTTCTTTCCTTTTCCTTCTGTTCCAGTTCAACGACCCAGTTCTGACCCTGACGCTGAATCTTACGGTATTCATCAAGCTGCTGGTTATAACCGTCCTTGAATATGCCACCCTGATGAGTAGATACCGGCGGTTCGTCAACGATGCTGTTCTGAAGTCTTTCTCTTAAGCTGTCACACTGATCGATGTCATCATATTCAGAATAGATCTTACTGTTCTTAACGATTTCCAAAATGCCCGGAACCTGATCCAATGACTTCTGTAATCTCAAACAGTCTCTGCCGTTAGCACTGCCATAGGCAACTCTTGAAATCAGTCTTTCAATGTCATATAACTGGCTCAGATACTCTTTTAAAGTCTCTCTCTTAATGAAATTTTTCTTAAGATAGGCAATCATGTCCAGACGCTGATTGATCTTATCCAGGTCTCTTAACGGCTTCTGAATCCACTTCTTCAACATACGTGAACCGGCCGCAGACTGAGCCTTATCAAGGTAATTCCATAAGGTTATGGCCCGGCTGTTCTGCTTGTTGGCTTCAACCAGTTCCAGATTCTGCAAGGTGGAATAATCCATCTTGAGATATTCATCATTGTTTTCCAAGGCAAACGGCATCAGATGAGTCATTGACCTCTTCTGAGTTGTTTCAAGATAGTTTAATATTCTGCCAATGGCTTCCAGTAAATGGACGTCCTCCGTGTCTTCACACAGATTTCTGTACATTGGCTGAATGTCTGAAAGGTCACAGACAGATACCGTAACCAGATCCATGTTATTTATGCTCTTCAGATTCTTCTGGTTATAATCACTCTTTACGACTATTTCCTTGATGTCATTGCTTAAAATGACCTGTTTCAATCTGATGTTATCATGTTCAATGTTTATTAACTTTGTTTCACCTGTCGTTATGTCACAGACAGCCAAGGCATAGCCATAGCCATAATCACATAAGGCCGCCAGGTTTACAGTAGCCTTTTCATCCATGACTTCATCAATGGCTGTACCAGGTGTAATGATTCTTATTACGTCTCTTTTAACCAGGCCTACTGCTTCGGCAGGATCTTCCAGCTGTTCAACAATGGCTACCTTATAGCCCTTGTTTATTAATCTCTGAACATAACTGGTAACGGCGTGGTGAGGTACACCACACATTGGTACCCTTTCTTCAACGCCTGCATTTCTGCCGGTTAATACCAGGTCCAGTTCATGAGAAGCGGTCTTGGCATCATCAAAGAACATTTCATAGAAGTCACCCAGACGATAAAAAATCAAACAATCAGGATTGTTCTTCTTTATTTCCAGATAATGAGTCATCATAGGTGTATACTGTTGTGTCATTGATTAATACCTCGGCTTATTTATTATAGCATTTTTAGTAAGCTGTATTCTCAAAAAGTATATTGAGTGTATATTATCAAAAATATATCTATAATATTAATATAAGGAGATGAAAATATGGATAATGTTAACAGAGTATGTGCATTTTTAAAGGAATGTGGAACTTACTATCTGGCAACCGTTGATGGTGATCAGCCAAGAGTACGTCCATTTGGAACAATCAATGTCTTTGAAGGCAAGCTTTACATTCAGACCGGTAAGGTAAAGGATGTTTCAAAGCAGCTGGCAGCTAACCCAAAAGCTGAGATTTGCGGCTTTGTGAATGGCAAGTGGATCAGAGTATGTGGAAAACTCATCAATGATGACAGAGTAGAAGCCAAGAAGGCAATGCTGGATAGCTATCCTTCATTACGTAACATGTATGACGAGAATGATGACAATACTCAGGTTCTATACTTTTCAGAAGCTGTTGCCACAATATCAAGTTTTACTGCTCCTGCTGAAACAATCGAATTATAAGTCACTTAAAAGCGGATATTTAAATCCGCTTTTATTATGCCTGCTGGTCTATGTATTTCTTGATGTTCTTATAGGCCCTTAGTTCTTTTTTGATCTGACGGTACATTGAAACACTGCCAGGTCCGAATTCAACTATGTACTTAAAGTATGTTTCTACTACCTTTGAGGCTCCCAGATTCAGTATTTCTTCCTTGTTTACCAGACTGTTGTCATAGGTAGTAACACTGAAGGAAGTAGGACTGCCGTCAACTATTCTGATGTTCTTGATGCCACCGAATGCTCTGATCATGTCCTTTCTGTTCTGTTTCTTCTTATCAGGTTCCAGGAAGTCGAGAGCGAGTATTCTGTAATATACCAAGACTTCCAATATGCCTATGACAAAGAACATCAGCCCAAATACAGCAAGAGTAATGATGGTGTTCTGCCCTAAACGCGGGAAGATTTCAATTAATCCCGGTAATGTTCCCGGTGTTGCATACAGTAACGGTCCGGTAAAGTTATAACCGATGCACACCTTGATGGCACTGAATAAGCCATATATCAGACTTGATACGACAACGTTACTGAACAGTAATGCCGGAGAAATGATGAACAGATAATACTGTAGAGGCAATATTGTTCCTGAGAACATTGAAGTGATGATTACAACAATCAGTAAGCCTAACTGTCTCATTCTGTCGAGCCTATTTGAATATTGGGTATATATACCGATAACCAGTCCCGGTATGTATAACATGTTGATAATGTAATATGGCGTAATGTACTTACCTACACCAGGCTGTAAGCTGCCCTGGGCCAGCTGTGCTGTCCAGATGTTTACATCACCCACATAGCTGTTTCCTGCAGCGTCCATCCAACTGCCGCCAAAACCGGCAAACCAGAAATTACGGTGAATGATATCCTGTAACCCTGCTATTTCATGAACTCTTTCCGTTATTCCATACAGGAACATGCAGGCCGGATTGGTTGAGTTATCACTTAGGAAGTTCATCGCTCTTTCCAATACATTTACATAGAACGGATATACATACGCTGTAACAAAGCCTAATGCGGCACTTACAAGTACGGTCAGGATCATGAACCAGGCATCGTTATCTATGAATCTCATGATGCCGTAATTTAGTCTCTGACGGGACATTTTATAAATCAATATAACTGTAATGATTGCCATCATGCTGCAGATGATGCCCATGTTATAAGGATATCTGTTTATCGTTACCCCAAAGAAATTCCCTAATGGGGAGAATGAATAATAGTATACCGGTAAGGTCTGATTACCAAAAAACATGGTAATGATCTGAATAGTAAAATATGAAATTAACCCGCCAATGATAGGTACTGAATCCTCATGTCTCTTGCCAATGACATTAATGACCAGAAACAAAGGGAAAAAAGCCTTTATTACGGCACCTGCGTATTGGCAGATTCCCAATAACAAAGACACTAGTTCATTATTGCTTGTAAATGTATTACCTATCCCCAGTAGAATAATCGCAACAAAGTACATTATCAAAGGGGCTTTTAATCCATTATGAGTAGAATACCATAACTTCTTCATCGGCTCACCTCAACTATTATCATACCATTTACTCAATGCTGATTCAAATCAGGTAAAGAGGTGGTACAGATGCTCAATGTATTCTATATCTTTATATCTGGCTACCTGGAACTCCTTGTCAGAAAGAGTTACTTCAACTGAAGTTGAGCCCTTTAAGTTTATCGCATATCTGTCAAAGCACAGTAATGCGGTATCATCATAATCACTGTACAGCTTGATGACATTTTTGCCATCCATGATCAGTGGTACACCTAATGAACGGTAATGAACATGGTGAATACCTGTGATTTCGGTAAATTCAATGATGTTATCAAGACCTGATTCAACAACAGCTCCTCTTAAGGATCTGTTATAAGCCGTTGAACCTACCTGCGTACATACACATACACCTGTTCCTCTGTATGTTTCAAGCTTCTTATCATTAATGATAACGTCAATGGTCTGAGTCTTAATGACGTTTTCTATTCTCATTTCATTAACTGCCAGATAGGTCTTAACATCATCACCCTTGACAGTTATCTTTAACATTTTCTTCTTTTCAATTTTCGGAGTCTTATTCACAATGTCACTGACATACTGATCAAGTTCATCGACTGTATAGTCGGCAAAAAAGCCCAGGGTTCCGGTATTAACAGCCGCAAAGATGGTTGTGTCGAGTTTCTTTATGTATTTGTGAATTGCCGACAGAAAAGTTCCGTCTCCGCCAATTACACAAACCAGATCAGGGTCCCTGTCAGCATATGAAAGACCACTGTTAAACAAAGACTTCTGTACTTCTTTTGATATTTTTATGGAATCTGCATCATCCTTAGATACAATGGCAAATTTTTTCATTTGTTTCACTTCCTGTTTTGTTTATTGTATCATAATTAGGAGAGGTTTTATATATGCAACACGCCATTGAAACTGAATTAAAGATGATACTGACCCGTGAACAGTTCAATAAGCTGTTAAGCTTTTATCAGCCAATAAGATTTGTCAAACAGGTCAACACATACTATAAGAACAACAATTCCAGCCACTACGCCTTCAGAATCAGAGAAAAGGAAGGAAGAACGCTCTTTACCCTGAAACAGAAGACTGATAATGGCGTCATGGAATACGAAAAGTACCTTAACTGCCCGATTGAAGAAGATGAAGACGTTGTAAGAACCTTAAATGATTTCAATGTTCATCAGCCGTATGAAATCCTGGGTACTCTTGTAACTTACAGAGCAATGTACTGTGATGAACTCGCTGAATTGTGTTTTGACATTAACCTCTATAACGGTATCACTGATTATGAAGTAGAATATGAAATAAAAAAGGAACATGACTATGAAGCGGCCTTCATCAGCATATTGAATAAGGCAGACATCAAGTATGTTCCTAATAAGATTTCAAAATATAAGAGATTTGCCAACAGCGTTAATTATTAGCGCTGTTTTTAATTCTTTGCAATTCTCGGTAATAATACTTCGTTGTATAAAAGTGTAACGATTCCGGCAAATGGAATTGCCAGTAAGATACCAACTACACCAAACAGCTTTCCACCAACGACAATGGCAATCAGTACTATTACTGCAGGTATACCTAATGTATTGCCAAACAGTTTTGGCTTTACAATGTAGCCGTCGATGATCTGCAGAACTACTGTTATGGCGACGAATACCAGTGCATGAATCGGTTTTACTGATAAGAGGATGAATGCGCCAATTACACCGCCAATGATAGGACCAAATGTCGGTAACATGTTAGTTAAGGCAACAACTACTGAAATAAGCGGTACATATGGCATGCCGAATATCAGCATTAATATGGCATTAATGATACCTACGCCTGTAGCTTCCAATAATGTACACCAGATGTATCTGGTAAGAATGTCATTACATCTGCGGAAGAACTTCGTTCTCTCATCAAAATTTTCATCATAGAACAGTATTCTTCTGATATTCATGAGTTCTTTCTTGATTTTTTCCTTATCATTCAGGAAGTAAATTGCCAGAATGAAGCCGATTACAACGTTTATCATGCCTGTACCAAACTGATATGAAGTTGAAATCAACTTGGCAATGTATGATGGTAAGTTATTGGCAAAGTCTCTGATCAGCTGGTTTAAGGAGTCACCGACTTTTGAAATGTCGATGCCGAATCTCATTGCCAGCATTTCAATCTGGTAGATGATGTTATCCTGTGAATTCAGATACTTGTTAATGTTTGCGAAAATACTGCTGAAGCTTTCAACCAATGATGGTATCAATAGTATTAACAGAATGAACAGTAATATAAACATTACAAATAAGGTAATGAGTATTGATAACCAACGCCAGTTAAAGTCAGGTTTGATCTTTTTAAGCTGTTTTTCAAACAGTTTCATCATTGGATTAAGAATATAGGCAATTACACAGCCAATGACTACTGAAGAAAACAGGGAATAGATCTTGCCAATCAGACTGAATACAGCAGGTATGTGATTAAGAGCATAATAAAGCAGCACTCCTGCGCAGATTGCCACTGTATATGATGCCCAGACATGATTCTCCAGGTATTTGATAAACTTACTGTCTTTTTTCATTATTTACCCCTTCATTAATATAATAACAAACTTTTAAAACATGACAAACAAAAAGAATCAAAACGCCTGTTTGATTCTCTTTTGTTCATATTCTTAATCTATTCTTCTGTATTCGTACTTACAGTCCAGCAATGTTTCCTTCTGAATATCCAGTAAATCAATATTACTCAGTACAACGATCTTAACTTCCTCGTTGATGGTGTTTTTAAGGCTGTTATTGATGAAAACAAGTTCACCTAACATGTTAATGAAGTTTTCCTTATTGTCTCTCTGACTGCTTGTATATATGTAATATAAGGTCTTAGGTTCCTTAAATGATATGAAGCCAACATGTTCATTGTTTATCCATTCAACATTCTCTTCCTTATAAAGGTTGAAACAGTGTTTACGGAATGAATCAGCTTTTACTGTCAGTTCGTTATGCATGCTCTCATATATTGAAGCTATCTGATATCTTAATATCTCGTTATTGAAGCCATTAAGATCTATCTCTCTGTTATTGAGAGCAGCGCTCCATGAGTCAATTCCTACTTCCTTTACCTTCTGTAGTAATTCCAAGGTAACATGACCTTCATGAGCATCAAGATAGGTAAAGCTTTCAAGATTTCCAGGAAGTTTTATGCCTAATTCAGACAGATATATTGGCCCCTGGAAGAAAATTACATCCTTTAAGATCAGACAGCTGATGGTTTCAGGGAGTTCAGTATTCTTATTTGTTTTCTGAATGGCCGCAACTAAATCTCCCTTGTCGATATAACCTGTCTTATTGCCGTATTTACGCCATAAGTTTCTTATGGACATCTGTTTTTCGCCAACAAAACAGCCATAACCAACAATTCCCTTTTCCTTATTACGTGACTTCTCATTTCCCTTTGACAGGAAGAAGAGCAGATCACCGGGTTGGAAAGAAGAAAACCTTTTTGTTGATAAACGCCAGAAGACAATGTCCTGACCGCCGTTCACACGGTGGTACTCCAGCATTTTATCATCTGATACATATGCAATTGCGGCCATAGGTACCTCCTATTGTTTGATTCTGCCCTGGAAAGCCCTCATCAAGGTGACATCATCAGCGTAATCAAGATTGCCGCCGCTTGGTAAGCCGCTGGCTAATCTGGTTACTGAAATGTTCTCATATTCCTTAAGTCTCTTGGTAAGATACAACGCAGTCGTATCTCCTTCCAAGGTAGAATTTGTTGCGATTATAATTTCCTTTGTGTTTTCGTCTATTCTTTCAAACAGGGATTCAATGTTTATGTCTTCCGGTAATACTCCCTTAACAGTAGAAATTGCACCGTGAAGAACATGATATAATCCATTGTACTGTCCTAACTTTTCCAAAGCCATTACATCCTTAGGCTGCTGAACAACACAGATGGTTGTTCTGTCTCTTTCCTTGCTTGAACAGACTTCACACTGCTCATTTTCGGTCAGATTACCACACACAGGGCATCTTTTTATCTTGTGTAACACATCCTGAAGCAGTTCTGCGAAGTTTTCCACCTTTTCCTCAGGCATTTCAAGAACAGCCATGGCATATCTCTCAGCCGTCTTTCTTCCTACTGATGGTAACGATCTGAACTGTTCAATCAGTTTTTCCAGTGAAGAAGGATACATTTTATAACCCCAAACCAGGTATGTTAAGAGATCCAGCCAGATCTCCAACTAATCCTTCCTTATCTTCTGTTACCTTTGCGGTAACTTCATTAACTGCCAGCATGAGTGCATCTTCAAGAATTTCCCTGTCATCACTTGTGAAATTATTAGCAAACTCATCATTGATCTTTACTGATGTTAACTCATAATCACCATTCATCGTAACTTCTACGATGCTCTTGCTTTTAGTTGATGTATATTCCTTATTCTTAAGCTCAGCGTCTTTTCTCTGCATTTCTTCCTGTATCTTCTGAGCTTCTCTCATTAATGAATTAAAATCCATGTTAATCCTCCACTATGTCAAATCCATTCTGGCCAAATATCTTAGCCAGATTGTCTACGGTACTAGGTTTTTCCTCTACAGCAGGTTCTTCCTGCTTGATAACTGGCTGTACCGGCTGGCTCTTTCTGCTTCTGAAGTAATTAATTAAATATTCAGTCTGTTCTCTTGTGACGGCTACGACATTCTTATGAACGCCAAATTCCTTTTCAACAAGTTCTTCCAATAAGGCCAGATTGTTAAGTTCGTTTATGTTATCGGCTACTACTCTTTCTTCAACGGTAACGATAATGTCCTTTGGACTGTCAGCCATGATCTTTGAACCGTTTAGCATGCTTGTTACAGCCATGAACTTTCCTTCACGGCAGTTAACAACATTCTGCCAGTTAGAAAAGTCAGCTTCCTTAATGGCTTTAGTTGCCTTTGTCAGTATGTCATAGAAGTTTTCATCACTGAGGTTCTTGATCGCTCTTATTACAGGTTTCTTTTCTTCTACAACAGGTGTTTCTATCTGTACTGGAACTTCTTCCACTTCTTCCTGTACTTCTATTTCAGCTGTTTCTTCCTTAACAGGCTGAGTTTCAGTAACAACTCTTACAATTGGCTCAGACTGTGGCATAGTGCCGGCAACATTCATCATCTTTAACAGACAAACTTCCAGATAAGACATACTGTCTGAAGAATCCTTATATTTGCCTGAGGTATCCATCAGATAGTCAATGCATTTAAGCAGTTCACCACTGCTGTATTCATTTAACAGTTCTCTTACCTGATCTACTGTTGCCTTTTCCAGCAGATCCTTGTTTCTTGAATAACTGTATATTACTGCTTCTTTAGCCAGGTTAATCAGATCCAGTGTTAATCTCTGTAAGTCGATGCCTCTACCTGAAAAATCACTTACCATGCTCATGGTCTTCTGAACATCTTTATCCTTAACTGCCTTTAACAGTTCCAATTTCTCAGCTGTTGTGGCAATTCCATATACTATACTGACATCTTCAGCGGTAATATTGTTTTCGGCATAGGCAATGCACTGATCAAGAACGCTTAAGGCATCTCTCATTCCACCTTCAGCTAATTCAGATATCAGCTGTAAGGCACTGTCATCACAGTTTATGCCTTCTTTATCAACAATGTATCTTAATCTTTCCTTCATGACAGGGACCGGTACCTTATTAAAGTCAAATCTCTGACATCTGGAAACGATTGTTGGTAACACTTTATGAGGTTCAGTTGTTGCCAGGATGAACACGCAATACTCCGGAGGCTCCTCAAGAGTCTTTAACAACGCATTAAAAGCACTTGGAGTCATCATGTGCACTTCATCGATGATGTATACCTTATATTTTCCCTGCATCGGGGCATATTTTACTTTTTCAATCAGTTCTCTGACTTCATCAACGCCATTATTTGTAGCTGCGTCGAGTTCAACTACATCCGGATGGGTTGATTCCTGTATATCTATGCAGTTGGCACAGTGTCCGCACGGTTTATTTTCAGATGTACAGTTAATGGTCTTGGCTAAAAGTTTGGCAACGGAAGTCTTTCCTGTACCTCTTGGACCACAAAAAAGATAAGCATGTGCCAGCTTATTATTCTTAACCGCATTCTGTAAAGTCATTACTACGTGCTTCTGACCAACAACTTCTTCAAACGTTGAAGGGCGATATTTTCTATATAGTGCTTTATATGACATACGTAACCTCTTGCCTATATTATACAATAATAAGCCCTATTTTGCGGGCTTATTGCGTAGTTTTTTGAAAAATTGTTTGAGTAACTGGCTGCATTCTTCTTCAAGAATTCCGCCCTCTATCTCAGGATAATGATTGAGTCCTTCGATGGAAAACAGATCCATTTTGGAGCCCAGGGCACCGGCTTTTAAATCACTTGCCCCAAATACAACTCTTTTTATTCTGGATTGAAAGATTGCCCCGGCACACATTGGACATGGTTCCAGAGTAACATACATGGTACAATCCTCAAGCCGCCAGCTTCCTACTTTCTTGCAGGCTTTTCTGATGGCAATCATCTCGGCATGATCTGCCGTCTGCTCATTTCTGGTTCTTTTATTATATCCTCTGGCAATTATCTTACCATCAAGCACAATAACAGCCCCGACAGGAACATCATCGATCTGTTCTGCCTTCTTAGCCTGTTTAATTGCCTCTCTCATGTAATAGATATCATCCATAATTTCACCAAAATAAATGGTACACACACAATTTGCTTACGTGGCTGCTACATTCCTGTCCTGACCAAATTAAAGTTAGTTGTGTTGTACCATAGATATTATATATGGAATGATTTCTTTTTTCAAATATACTTTTGTTTCACGTGAAACATTGTTAATGGAGTCAGTGTAAAACAAAAGGAATGTTTCACGTGAAACATTCCTTAATTGTTATTTCTTAGGAACTAATACCTTTGTTCCACCCATGTATGGCCATAATACTTCAGGAACATTAACACTTCCGTCAGCATTCAGGTTGTTTTCAAGTAATGCGATGAGCATTCTTGGTGGAGCAACAACAGTGTTGTTCAATGTATGAGCGAAGTACTTGCCGTTTTCACCGTTAACTCTGATTCCAAGTCTTCTTGCCTGAGCATCTGTTAAGTTAGAACAGCTTCCTACTTCAAAGTATTTCTTCTGTCTTGGACTCCAGGCTTCAACGTCAACGCTCTTACACTTTAAGTCAGCCAGGTCTCCAGAGCAGCATTCCAGCATTCTTACAGGAACATCTAATGTTCTGAACAGATCTACTGTATTCTGAGCAAGCTTCCAGAACCATTCATGGCTATCTTCCGGCTTACAAACAACGATCATTTCCTGCTTTTCAAACTGGTGAATACGGTAAACGCCTCTTTCTTCGATACCGTGAGCACCTTTTTCCTTACGGAAACATGGAGAATAGCTTGTTAATGTGTATGGAAGATCCTTTTCTTCAAGAATATTGTTAATGAACTTACCAATCATTGAATGTTCACTTGTACCGATAAGATATAAGTCTTCACCTTCAATCTTATACATCATGTTTTCCATTTCAGCGAAACTCATAACACCTGATACAACTTCACTTCTGATCATGAATGGTGGAACACAGTATGTAAAGCCTCTGTTGATCATGAAATCTCTGGCATAAGCTAAACAGGCTGAATGTAATCTGGCAATGTCACCCATTAAATAATAGAATCCATTACCGGCAACTCTTCTTGCACTGTCTAAATCAATGCCGTTGAAGCTTTCCATGATTTCAGTGTGATATGGAATTTCAAAATCAGGAACAACTGGTTCACCAAATCTCTTAACTTCAACATTTTCACTGTCATCCTTACCAATTGGTACATCATCATCGATGATATTTGGAAGAGTCATCTGAATTTTCTTGATCTGAGCAGCTAATTCTTCTTCTCTTACTTCGTTATTAGCGATTGTTTCACCAATTTCCTTAACTTCTGCCTTGATCTTTTCAGCTTCTTCTCTCTTTCCCTGAGCCATTAACTGACCAATCTGCTTGCTGATGAGGTTTCTCTTTCCTCTTAAGTCATCATCAGTGGTCTTAATTGAACGGTATTCCTTATCTAAGTCCAATAATTCATCAACTAATGGCAGTTTGCTGTCCTGAAACTTCTTTTTGATGTTTTCCTTAACCTTATCAGGGTTATTACGGATAAAATTCATATCTAACATGGTAATTACTCCTCTACTTCACTGTTTTCTTCATCAACAGCTTCTTCTTCACTTTCATCTTCCTTAGCAATTAATGCAACTGTAGCGACTCTGGATCCTTCATCAACGTTAATAAGCTTAACACCCTGAGTATTTCTACCATATGTTGATACAGTTTCCAGTGATATCCTAATCATTGTACCATTATCTGTCATAATTAGAACATCTTCATCACCATTAACTGATCTCATGGCCATTAATTTACCGTTTTTATCAGTAATATTGATTGTACTTACACCCTTGGCACCACGTTTTGTCATTCTGTAGTCTTCAAGAGGTGTCTTCTTACCATAACCTTTTTCAGTTACAGCCAGGATATATTCACCCATCTTGTTAGTTGCACAGCCAATTACCATACTGCCATCTGTGTTAAATCCGATAACACCTGATGCGTTACGGCCCATTGGTCTTACATCCTGTTCATTGAATCTGATGGCTTTACCATTGTCACCGGCAATGATGATTTCATCGTTTCCACTTGTGATCATGGCTCCAAACAGTTCATCATCCTCTCTCATTGAGATGGCAATCTTACCAGACTGTCTGATTGAGAGGAATTCAGACATCTGAACTCTCTTAACAAGACCTAATTTAGTAACAAAGAACATGAATTTATCATCAAGTTCAGGTCCTGGAATGACATCTATCATTGCTCTGACCTTCTCATTAGGCTGCATGTTCAGTAAATTTACTACCGGAACACCCTTTGAGATTCTTGATGCGGCAGGAACATTGAATCCCTTTATTCTGTATACCTTACCTAAGCTGGTAAATAACAGTAAGTCATCATGACTGCTCATGGTCAATACCTGGTCAATGATGTCATCGCTGTTAAGGCTCATGCCCTTAACACCCTTACCGCCACGGTTCTGTTTCTTATAGGTATCAACAGTTGTACGCTTGATATAACCGTTTGTTGTAATGGCAATCATGACATTTTCAACCGGTATCAGATCAGCGTCATCAATGTCACTGGCTGCTTCAATGATTTCCGTACGTCTCTTATCATTGTATTTATCCTTCATTTCAGCTAATTCATCCTTAATTATGGCTAAAACTCTGTCATGCTTAGCTAAAATGTCACGGTAATCAGCTATTGCCAGTACTAACTGATCATATTCTTCATCAATTTTGTTTCTCTGCAGACCTGTAAGTCTTCTTAACTGCATGTCAAGAATAGCCTTAGCCTGAATGTCTGACAAACCGAAGCCTTCCTTCATTCTGTTGATGGATTCTTCGTCATTATATGAAGATCTGATTATATTTATGATTTCATCAATATGATCCAGGGCTATTTTCAAGCCTTCCAGGATATGAGCTCTGTCTAAAGCCTTGTTCAAATCATACTTTGTTCTTCTTTCAACAAGGTTTACCTGGTGATCAATGTATGCCTGTAAGGCTTCCTTAATGCTCAATACTCTTGGAGTATTGTCAATTAATGCTAACATATTTACACCATAAGTAACCTGTAAGGCTGTTTTCTGGTATAAATGATTTAATAACACCTCAGGCTGAACATCTTTTCTTACTTCCATGACAATTCTGATACCATTCATGTTGGATTCATCAACCAGGCTTGTAATGCCGTCTATCACTTTGTCACGATGTAAGTCCGCAATGTTCTTAACCATGTTTTCCTTATTTACACCGTAAGGTATTTCCTTGACTATTATCTCGTGCTTTCCGTTTTCCATTTCATTTATTTCAACTTTTGCACGGTTATAAATGATTCCACGGCCTGTTTCATAGGCTTTTCTGATACCGCTTCTTCCTAAAATAAGGCCTCCGGTAGGAAAATCAGGTCCAGGAAGATAATTTGTCATCAATTCTGTAACGGAAATCTCCGGATTATCTATTACTGCATCTATGGCATCAACTACTTCACCTAAATTGTGAGGTGGAATATTTGTGGCCATACCAACAGCTATACCTGTTGTACCGTTTACCAGTAAATTTGGAATATGAGCTGGTAAAACTACTGGTTCCTGCTCTTCACCATCATAGTTATCAATGAAATCTACAGTATCTTTTTGAATGTCTCTCAGCATTTCCATGGATATCTTGGACATTCTGGCTTCGGTATAACGTTGTGCAGCCGGGCTGTCTCCATCTATTGAGCCAAAGTTTCCGTGACCGTCTACCAATGGATAACGGTATGAGAAAGGCTGAGCCATTCTTACCATTGCTTCATAAATTGATGAATCACCATGTGGGTGATATTTACCCATGACTTCACCAACAATACGTGCTGATTTCTTATATGGTGCATTTGCATAGTTACCTAAGTTATTCATACCGTATAAAATACGTCTCTGAACAGGCTTTAAACCATCTTTTGCATCAGGTAATGCTCTCTGTACGATTACGCTCATAGCATAATCGAGGAAGGAATCCTTAACTTCACCGGTAATATTGACAAATTCTATCTTGTCATAACCGTTTTTTCTCTTTTCATCCATTAAAGTTCACCTCCTATACAATATCCAGGTTCTTAACAAAGTGAGCATTCTCAACTATGTACTTCTTACGAGGTTCTACCTCATCACCCATCAACATTGAGAATATCTTGTCAGCTTCCATGGCATTATCAACGTTAACCTGTTTCAAAATTCTTACTTCAGGGTCCATTGTGGTTTCCCACAGCTGGTCAGGATCCATTTCACCTAAGCCTTTGTAACGCTGAATATTGATTTTTTCACCGAAATCCTTTTTGATTCTATCTAATTCTTCATCAGAATAGGCATATTTAATGGTATTTCCCTTCTGAGCTCTATACAGAGGTGGCTGAGCAATGTATACATAGCCTCCTTCAAGTACTTCCTTAAAGAATCTGTAGAAGAATGTCAGTAACAGGATTCTGATATGAGCACCGTCAACATCAGCATCTGTCATGATTACGATCTTGTGATATCTTAACTTATTGATGTCAAAGTCATCATCAATGCCGCAACCAAACGCTGTAATCATTGATCTGATTTCGTTATTATCAAGAATCTGGTGTAATCTGGCCTTTTCTACGTTAAGAATCTTACCTCTTAAAGGTAAAATTGCCTGATATTTACTATTTCTGCCCTGTTTTGCACTACCACCGGCTGAGTCACCCTCTACGATGTAGATTTCACTCAACTGAGGATCACGGCATGAACAGTCAGCCAGCTTTCCTGGTAATGATGATATTTCCAGTGAATTCTTTCTTCTGGTTAATTCTCTGGCCTTCTTAGCTGCCATTCTGGCCTTAGAAGCCACCATGGCCTTATCTACGATTAATTTGGCGGTATTTGGATTCTCCATTAAGAATCTTTCAAACTGCTCTGAGAAGACTGAAGAAACGATTCTTCTGACTTCTGAGTTACCTAACTTGGTTTTTGTCTGTCCTTCATACTGAGGATCAGGATGTTTTACGGAAATAATGGCTGTAATACCTTCTCTTACATCATCACCCTGTAATAATTCATCATCCTTCTTCATCAGATTCTGATCTTTTGCGTAGTTATTGATGATTCTGGTTAATGAATTTCTGAATCCTTCTTCATGAGTACCGCCTTCCTGGGTATTAACATTGTTACAGAAGGAATAGATGTTGGCGTTATAACCGTCATTATATTGCAAAGCTACCTCTACCTGAATGTCTCCTTCAACACCTTTTACATAAATAGGTTCTTCAAAGATGACTTTCTTATCCTTATTTAAGAACTTAACGTATTCAGAAATGCCACCTTCATATTCAAATTCAACACTTACAGGTTCTTCACCTCTTTCATCACTGAAATCTATCTTCAGGAAAGGGTTTAAGAAAGCTAATTCCTGTAATCTGTTATAGAGAATATCGTAATCATATACTGTTGTTTCAGTAAAGATTTCCGGATCAGCCTTAAATCTTACAGTTGTACCGTGTTCATGAGGACTGCAGGTACCAATTTCCTTTAGTGGCTGTACAGTTTTACCGCCATTTTCAAATCTTACATAGTAAACCTTACCGTTGATTTTAACTGTAACTTCAACAAATGTACTTAAGGCATTTACTACTGATGCACCTACACCATGAAGACCACCTGATACCTTATAAGCTCCACCACCAAATTTACCGCCGGCATGTAATACCGTAAAAATGGTTTCAACAGTAGAAATACCTGTCTTTTCATGGATGCCAACAGGCATGCCACGGCCATTATCGGTTACTTCAATGATGTCTCCCTTTAAAATCTTTACAATTACTCTGTCCGCATAACCAGCCAAAGCTTCATCAATCGCATTATCTACTATTTCCCATACTAAATGATGCAGACCGCGTGAACTGGTGGTCGCAATATACATGCCAGGTCTCTTTCTGACTGCTTCAAGTCCTTCCAAAACCTGTATATCTTTCGCAGTATAAGAATAATCATCTCTGTTATCCATTATTCAATGACTCCTTTCCTGACTCTAATGACATTCATTTTTTCACTTTTTAACTGATTTATGTCCTTTAAATCCGTTGTTGTAATGATTGTTTGAACTGTATTAGGTAATAATCTTAATAATCTTTCCTTTTTACTTGAATCTAATTCAGATAAAACGTCATCAAGCAATAAAATAGGATATTCTTTCTTGTTTTTAAATATGATTTGAACTATCGATAACTTTAATGCCAGCAAAATCATTCTTTTCTGGCCCTGAGAACAGTATTTACTTACTTCCTTATCATTACGGTAGAAAATATAGTCTTCTCTGTGAATTCCAATATTTGTCTGCTTAAGATAAATATCTCTCTCCAGAGAATTCTCATAATTCTTACTGATTTGTTCTCTCATTACCTCTTCATCATCTTTTTCTTCAATGAATGAGCGGTAATCAACCTTAATTACATCATTGTCACCGCTTATCTGATTGTAGAAATAAGATAAATAGAGATTTAAGTCATCAACGAAAGCCTTTCTTTCTCTGATGATTCTGATTTCCGGTTCAAATAACATTTCCGTATAAGTTTCAAGCATTATCTTATCGATATTGCCTTTCAGATAATTATTTCTTTCCTTTAAGGTCTTTAAATAATTACTGAGACTTAACATATAAACTGAAGATAACTTTCCAAGTTCTATGTCAACAAGCTTTCTTCTGACTCTTGGAGAATTATCAAACAGATCCATGTCACTTGGTGCAAACAATACAGCGTTAAGCTTTCCCAAGAATTCACTGTTTCTCTTTACAGGATTGTTATTAATTAATAATGTCTTACCGCTTTTATGAAGAACTATGCCTAATCTGTCTTCATAATCCAGGTAATGGAGATTTGTTTCCACACTGGCAAATTCCTGATCAAAATTAATTAATTCCCTGTCATCATCATTTCGATGAGATCTGGTAGTAGATAATAGATAAATAGATTCCAGTAAATTGGTTTTTCCCTGTCCGTTATCACCAATGATTACATTCATACCATTTATGAAATTAACTGCAGCGTTTTGATAATTACGATAAAATCTTAATTTAAGATTATCGATGTACATTATCTATTTGGTTACCTCATATTTTTTGTTTTGAATTTCAACGACATCACCAGGATAGATTTTCTTTCCTCTTCTGTTTTCAGGCTCACCGTTTAACTTTATTTTGAGTCTTTTAACAGCTATTTTTGCTTCTCCGCCGGTTGAAATCCAATCAGTCAGTTTCAGTAACTGTTGGAGTTCAATATAATCAGTTGTAATTTTAACTAACATACGAATTCCTCCTGCAAAATGGCATAAATATACGTTTACATTATACCACATAATAAACAAGTTTTACGCATTTAAATGGCCTATGAAAGAAAAAAGTTAAAGTAAATAGTAAATGTCTATTCATAATAAAAATGGCTTATTTGTCTTAAAAACAGCTTCAAAACAAATATAGCCATTTATTTTTATAATCAAATCAATTTAATGTTATGCGTAAGTTCTGATAGGAAGTACCAGCTGAAGGATACTGTCATTATCTACTGATGTAAGAACGAAAGGCTTCATTTCTCCACCAAACTGAATCTTGATCTGGAATGCATTTAAAGCTCTAACTGCTTCATATACATACTGTCCCTTGAATGAAATGCTTAAGTTTTCACCTTCATAGCTGATTGGTGTAATTGTTTCTACTGAACCAACTTCGCTGCTTCTTGAAGTAATTACTATTTCATTGCTGGAAAGTTCCATCTTAATGATTGAAACACCTTCATTCTTAATAAAGCTTGCTCTGTCAATGGCATTGAGAATGTCTCTAGCATCAACAACCAGTTCATAATTGAAACTGTTAGGAATCAATCTTGATGTTTCAGGATAAGAACCTTCAATTAATCTGGTCTGAATCAGAATGTTTTCCATGCTGAACAGTACTTTCTTATCAGAAATTGAAATTTCAATGTCATTATCACCGTTAATGATCTTGGCAACTTCATTCAAACTCTTGGCAGGAATTGTAATATTGAAATCATCAATGTTATCAATGTGGATAACTTTCTGAGCCAGTCTGTAACTGTCAGTAGCTACGCATTTCAATTCACCGTTTTCATTTCTTAAGTTAAGACCGGTAAGAACAGGTCTTGTTTCCTTATCGCTTGTAGCGAAGCATGTCTGAGAAATCAGTTCCTTTAAGTCATCTGAACTTAATACAAATGACTTATCCGGTTTTGTGAAGTCAATTAACGGATAGTTTTCAGCTTTGATGCCATTAATTTCAAAGTTAACTGAATTACCGCTGATTTTTGTTAATAAACCATCAAGTATTTCAATTTCTACTTCATCAGAATCAATCTTTCTGATCATGTCAAGAATGTATCTTGAATCAAGAATGATGTCACCTGTTTCAGCTACTTCTAATTTTGATTCTTCATTCTTCTGAATGGTAACAAGAATTGAGATGTTAGTATCAGAAGCTGTAAGTCTTATATAATCTTCCTTTACTGATAAAAGGATACCGTGTAATGATGGCAATGGTGAATTCATTGATACTGCTCTGGATACAATGTTTAGTCCATCCAGAAATTCTTTTTTTGCCAGTTTGAAATGCATAACTGCCTCCTTAATTAATTTATTATGAATAATGTTATTGATTATAAGGACTGTGGAAAACTGTGGAAAAGTCTCAAAAGTCCTTATAATACCTAATCATTTTAGCATTTTTACCTATGTTTATAAATAGTTATGAAATGTTACTTATGGTGTGAAAAAGTAGATTCTATTTCAATTACGGCCTTTTTATAAGAGTCATTATCTCTTATTAATTTCTCTATTTTTTCACATGCTGATATGACTGTAGCGTGATCTCTGCCGCCAAATTCCTCACCAATCTTCAAATAAGATAAGTCAAGTTTCTTTCTGGCCAGATACATTGCGATATGTCTGGCATTGGATATGTTCTTTGTTCTTGATTTACCAAGGATCTGCTGCTTGGTTAAGCCATAGTAATCAGAAACTGAATTAATGATGTCCTTGAAATCAAGATTCTTTGAACTGCTTGAAAAATCACCGATGTTATCACTGAAGGCTTCCATCGCTATATTTATATCTATTTTATTATTATTAGAGAAGTTTATTGAATAAAACAGTAATCTGTTAAGCGACCCTTCAAGACTTCTGACATCACTTGAGAAGTTGGTTGCCAGAAATGACAGTACTTCAGGATCAATTGATGATTCATCTATGCCATGATTCTTTATCTTCATCTGTAAGATCTTATAAGCTGTTTCATATTCAGGTGTTGTAACGGTTAAGGTTAACCCCTGAGAGAATCTTGATATTAATCTTTCCTCAATGTCCTTGATCTGAACAGGAGGTCTGTCTGAAGATAAGATTATCTGTTTTCTGTTATTGAATAACTCATTATAGATGTCAAAAAAAACATCATTTGATGCCTTTTTACCAGATAATAGCTGTATATCATCCATCATGAGGACATCTAGGGAATTTAGTTGATTTTTAAGCATATCGATTTCCTTGTTTTTGATAGCCATTACTACCTGGTTAACAAAGGCACTGCTGGAAATGTATAAAATCTTCTTTTCAGGCAGTTTATTCTTAATGTAATTACCTACTGCGCACAGTAAGTGGGTTTTACCCAGACCGGAATCACCATAAATGAATAATGGATTGTAAATGTTACGGCCTGGATTTGTTGCGACAGCCAGGCAGGCAGCGTAAGCTTCTTTATTGCTTGGACCGTGAACAAAGTTTTCAAAGGTATATTCAGGCATTACATTGTCGGAAATCTTGTTGATTTGTTTGATAGTGTTCTGATCATTCTTTAATTTAATGTAATCTTCTTTATATAATACTCTGGCTCTGATCTGCTTGTTTAAAACTTCCTTTAATGAATTGTTTATCAGATTAAGGTTTTCGATGTCATTTAAAATAAGAGTATGGAACTGGTATTTGGTGAGAACGATGGCTTCCTTATCATTAATTTCAGCTAATTCTGTCTCATCAAAAAACTCCGAGTAAACAATACTCTTATCATCATTATCTAAAGTTGATTTTATTAAATCTTTGACTTGATTCCAGATAAAATTCAGTGAATACATTGTGCGTGACCTACTTCCGAATATGATTGTAATTATATTTTAGAATAAAAAGTGAATAATATAAATTACTAAATTGCTTGCCAAAAATTTATCAACACTTAAAAAAAGCCTTTAAAAAGGCTATTTTTAAGCATTATATTGAGTTTTCCACCATTTTCCACAAAATGATTTTGTGGATAAATTGTTAATAGTTATGTTGATAAAAATAATTGTTGATATTGTAAATAACAATCCGCACGTGAAACGTGCGGTTTTTAGGCTCCCCTGTAAGGGCCTATACCGCACAGCGACCCTAAAGGGTCTTGTGTAGTCCGACAACCGTGCTCTGCACTATGGCCTACCCCTTAAAGGGGTCCACATACTCCTTCTTGCTCAGATTGTCAG
>JAFUCG010000188.1 GCA_017459795.1 Erysipelotrichaceae bacterium
GGGGATAATAGAGTTATTCATGAAGTTAGCTCATGAGAGAAACAAGTGCATAATAATGGTCACACATGACTTGGGCATAGCTGATAAGAGTGATGTGATAATGAAACTTGATACTAAGAAGAAACAGTTTGAAGTCATAGACAACAGGTTAGAATATATGGTTGAATAATATACTTAAGACCGTTGAAGATTACAGATCAATTTATGGTCTGTTTTCTTTCGACATATGAGACATGAGAACTGTAAAAAAAGCCTTATCTATGCTATAATTTTGTAGTTTATTGGAGGTATATTATGAATCGTCCTGAATTTCCAAAAAGAGCCATAGTTACAGGTGGAATGCCATACGGCAATAAGACATTACACTTTGGGCACATCGGTGGCATGTTTGTACATGCTGATACATTTGCCAGATTTTTAAGAGACAGAATCGGTAAGGAAAATGTCATTTTTGTTTCCGGCACTGACTGTTACGGTTCACCTATTGCTGAAGGTTACCGTAAGAAAGTTGAAAGTGAAGGCTATACCGGTACAATTGACGATTATGTAAATGAAAATCATCTGGCTCAGGAAAAGACATTAAAGGATTATGAAATCAGTCTGGATATCTTTGGAGCATCTGGAATCGGTGATACCAAGGAAGTACATGCTGAGGAAAGTAAGGAATTCATAACTACATTATATAAGAACGGCTGGCTGGAAAAGTTGGTCACCAAGCAGTTCTATGACGCAAAGGCCGGATGTTTCCTCAATGGCCGTCAGGTTGTTGGTAAATGTCCTATTGCGGGCTGTCAGTCAGAAAAAGCCTATGCTGATGAATGCGACTTAGGTCATCAGTACATGCCTGAGGATTTAATTGATCCACATAGCACCTTAACAGGTGAAAAGCCTGAAATGAGAGATGTAGTTAACTGGTATTTCAAGTTAACTGAATGTCAGGATCTGCTTGAAGAGTATGTTGAAAAGATCTCAAAGAAAGACAATGTCAGAAGAATTGTCTGGGAGACTATGAAGGAATCTTTAGGCACTCCTCAGATCTATGTCCGTAAGGAAGGTCTGGAAACCTATTTAAATATCAAGGATCAGTTACCGGAACATACCGTAAGTGATCTTGAAAACATCAAGGGTGGTTCTTTTACAGTTGAATTCAAGAAGTTACAGGACAGAGAAAAAGCCTGTGAAATCTTAACGGCTAACAACATCCGTTACCGTACCTCAAAGACATTAGTACCTTTAAGATTAACCGGAAACATTGAGTGGGGTGTACCTGCTCCTGAACTTGAAGGTGAAAAGGGCTTAACAGTATGGGTATGGCCTGAATCATTATGGGCACCTATTTCCTTCACCAAGGCTTACATGAAGAGACATGGCAGAAGTGAGGAAGATTATAAGGATTACTGGTGTGATCCTGAAGCAGGTGTATACCAGTTCATTGGCCAGGACAACATTTATTTCTATGGTGTAGCTCAGATGCCAATGTTCATGGCTCAGCAGGGCAGTGGAAAACTGTCAGTTGATCCTGAAAAGGGTCAGTTATGCTTACCAACACTGGTAGCTAATCACCATGTATTATTCCTTGATAAGAAGGCAAGTTCATCAGGTTCTATAAAGCCTCCGATGGCCGCTGATCTGTTGAACTATTATACAGCTGAGCAGTTAAGAGCTCACTTCCTGGGCTTGGCCTTAGGTAATAAGTCAGTAAGTTTCATGCCTAAGCCATTGAATCCTAATGCCCCGGAAAATGAACAGGATCCGGTATTGGCTCAGGGTAATCTGTTTACTAACGTACTTAACAGACTTATCAGATCTTGTTTCTATGCAACTCAGAAATATCATGACGGTGTAATGCCATACGGTAAAGTTGATGAAGAAATAAAGAAGATGTCTGATGAAACCATTCTGAAGTATGAACAGACAATGTATAAGTTTGAATTCCACAGTGTCATCAACATTCTGGATACATACATCAGACAGGCTAATAAGTACTGGGCAAAATACAGCGCTCAGGCTGACAAGGAAGATAATCAGCAGTTAAGAGATCAGACCTTGATCAACGCTTTCCACATGGTAAGAGTTGCCTGTCTGTTATCTCATCCTGTTGTACCTGCAGGCTGTGAAAAGACCATGGATTACCTCAACATCGGTGAAGAGGTATGGAGCTGGGATCATGCCTTTGAAGATATTTATTATTTCCTTGAAGATAAGGAAAATCACAGAATAAAGACTCTGGAAGCCAAGGAAGACTTCTTTGAAAAGCATCCAAGTCAGTTTAAGTAGGAGTTATTAATATGGATTATCAGAAGTTAGCGGATTTAATTTATCCGAATCTTGAACATGATACACAGTACTATGAAGACATGTTTCCGGAGAGAGACTTACCAAAGGGAGCTCAGGTATTAAGAACCGCTCCATCTCCAACCGGTTTCATTCACTTAGGAAACCTTTACGGTGCCTTAGCTGATGAAAGAGTAGCTCATCAGAGTAACGGTGTCTTCTATCTGCGTATTGAAGATACAGACTTAAAGAGAAAAGTTGACGGTGCCGTTGAAACGATCATTTCTGTATTTGATTATTTTAAGATCAGATTTGATGAAGGCGCTGAAGTTGAACCAATGGGTAAGTATGGCCCATATTATCAGAGACAGAGAGCAGAAATCTATCAGACATATGCCAAGAAGCTTATTTCTGAAGGTAAGGCTTATCCATGTTTCTGTACTGAAGAAGAATTAAATGAAATCAGAGAAAAGCAGACAGCCCTGAATGTCGGAACCGGTTATTATGGTGAATGGGCAATTTGGCGTAATGCTACATATGAGCAGGTTGAAGAAAGAATTAAAAATGGTGAACCTTTCGTAATCAGAATGAGAGCCATGGGAAATCCTGAAATCAAGCACACTGTTCATGATGAGATCAAGGGTGATGTCGTTGTTACTGAGAATAACATGGATGCCGTATTAATTAAGAATGATGGCATTCCAACATATCACTTCGCTCACGCCATTGATGACCACTTAATGCACACAACCATCGTATTACGTGGTGAGGAATGGTTAGGTACCTGGAACATTCATCTGGAACTGTTTAACATGCTGGGATTCAAGTTACCTAAGTATGCTCATACCACAGTATTGATGAAAATTGATGAAACTGGAACCAAGAGAAAGCTGTCAAAGCGTAAGGACCCTGAACTGTCATTGGATTACTACCGTCAGTTAGGTTACCATCCATATGCCATCAAGATCTATCTGTTAACCATTCTGAACTGGAACTTTGAGGAATGGTACCTCAAGAATCCTGACGCTGACATCGAGACATTCAAGTTCTCATTAGATAAGATGGGACAGTCAGGTACATTATTTGATTTGGAAAAGCTTAACAACATCTGTAAGACATATCTTTCAAAGTTCTCATTGGAAGAAATGAAAGATTATCTGAGAGAGTTTGTTAAGACATATCATAAGGATGATTATGATATTTACTTCGGTAACGAAGAGAAGCTTGATAAGATCCTGACCTTAGGAATGGGCTTAAATCTGAAGAAGAGAAGAAAAGATTACATCAATGCTTCTCAGATCCTTGAATCAATAGCCTTATACTATGATGAGTTTAAGAGCCAGAAGGATGAATACCGTTTCGATAACGAACTTGTTAAGAACGTATTAGCTGATTTCTTCAGTTCATATAAGTATGCCGATGATAATAACACCTGGTTTGAAAAGGTTAAGACAATCGGTGAAAAGTATGGCTTTACCGGTGACATGAAGGCTTACAGAGCTAACCCTGAACAGTTCAAGGGCAGTGTCAGCGACATTGCGGAGATCATCCGTATTGCGGTTACCGGTCAGAAAAACACACCTGACCTGTGGACCATTATGCAGATCTTAGGTGAAGATACATCATTAAGAAGAATTAACGACGCACTTAAGGAGTTATAAAATGAGATATCCTGAATTTTTAAAGGAAAAAGGTACTATCGGACTTGTTGCTCCATCATTTGGGGTAAGTGGTTTTCCCTATGAAGACAAGTATGAAAATGCCCGTAAGACTTTTGAAGATTCGGGATTTTCTTTTGTCGAGGCAAAGCATATAAGAGGCATCAGACACGCCAGAAGTACAACAGCTAAAATCAGAGCTAAGGAACTTCAGGAAATGTACCTGAATGAAAAGGTAGACTTCGTTGAGAGTGTTGCCGGTGGCGAACTGATGCTGGAAATACTTCCATATCTCAATTTTGAAAAGATAGCCAGGGGCAAACCGAAATGGTTCATGGGTGTATCTGACAATACTACCTTTGCCTTTACATTAACAACGCTATGTGATGTAGCAAGTTTCTATGGCCCTTGTTTCGGCAGTTTTGGGGTAAGAAAATGGCACAGAAGCATTAAGGAAGCCTATGAAATGATTCAGGGTAAGAGATTGACCAAGAAGAGTTATGCAAAATATGAGGCCCCGGATAATGCCAAAAAGAGTGAAGATCCATTATCAGGTTATTATCTTACTGAACCTGTTGTTTATAAGTCATTAAATGGCGAAGAAGTAAACATGAAGGGCAGGATCATTGGCGGATGTCTGGACATTCTGGTTAATATTTGTGGTACTAAGTTTGATAAGTTAAGAGAATTCAACGAAAGATATAAGAATGACGGGATCATATTATATCTGGAAGCCTGTGACTTGAATGTGTTAGACATATACAGAGGATTATGGCAACTGAAGAATGCCGGTTGGTTTGATAATGTCAGTGGCTTAATCATGGGCAGAGCGTTAAATGGAGCCGAGATGTTTGATGTTGATGTCAGAGAAGCCATTTACAATAACGTTAAGGATCTTAATATCCCGGTTATCTATGATGCGGATTTCGGGCATGTACCGCCAAGCTGGACAATCATTAACGGAGCAATTGCGACAATTAAATATAAGAACGGGAAATGCAGCATTAAATACGAATTGAGGTAAGACATGATAAAGGCGATCATTTTTGACATGGATGGTACACTGGTTGATTCAGAGTACAGAGCCATGATGAACAAGGAAAAAATATTGGAGAAAAACGGCGTAGTATGGAACCATGATCTATGGCAGCTTTTAACCGGCCGTAAGCTGAAGGTCGTCATTGATGAAGTCTTAACTGAATATACTCCAGAGCAGAGGCAGGAAGTATTAAAGGAATACTACACACCTGAATATCATCATGTTGATTATCATGCCATAAAGTTCCCTGGTTCAGGAACCATCTTACAGGCCTTGAATAACAATGGCTATAAACTGGCTCTATGTACAACCAATTCCTATGACTGCATAGATCAGTGTCTGGAAGAGAACCACTGGAGAAGACTGTTCTCTGTTATTCTGGGAATGGGAGATGTGGAAAAGGCCAAGCCTGCTCCTGACATATATCTTAAGGCAATGGAATTACTTGATGTTAAGCCTGAAGAAACAGTAATTGTGGAAGATTCAAGAATAGGCCTTGATTCAGCAATAGCGACCGGGGCCAATGTCATATGCCGGGAAGAGAAGAGATTTCCTGTTGATCAGCAGGGAGCTGAATTTTACATTACTGATCTTCTCAGCATCATGAGAATCGTTAATGAATTAAATGAAAAAGAAATATAAGATTCTTATCATATCAGTATTAGTTCTTTTCGTCATTCTGGCCATTTATTTCAAATTACAGGGCAGACATTTTAATGGTGATGCTGAAACAGTACAGTGTACCTATGTAGCTGCCAAAGATGGCGATTCCATGGTTGTTGAAATAGGTGGGTAAGAAGTGGAAGTAAGACTGATAGGCATTAATACACCGTAAAGCTGAACTGAAGAAGGCGAAGAAGCATCTAAGTTTGTCCA
>JAFUCG010000189.1 GCA_017459795.1 Erysipelotrichaceae bacterium
GATTGCCCCAGCTGTTACCATGACACTGGTGAGTCTGCCTGAAAAGTGTCCGCCACCACTGGCGTCCTGGTAACCTTCATATTTAGCCTGGGCTGCGTAATCAGCGTGACCAGGTCTGGCAATGCCCTGTAATTCGTTATAATCAGAAGGTCTGGCATTCTTATTAGGAATGATGAAAGCTACGGAAGAGCCTTCAGTAAAGCCATCCTTTATGCCGCTTAAGAATAATGGGACATCGTCTTCGTTGCGGGTCGTGGAAATGTCAACAGATGACTTACGCTTTGTCATTTCCCACATGATGTAATCCATGTCAATTTCCAGTCCTGCCGGTAAGCCGTCAATTACCCCGCCAACACATTCACCATGTGATTCACCAAATATTGTCAGTGTCAGCGCATTTCCAAAAATGTTTCTCATCCTAACAGCCTCCTTATTTCACTTATGTCCCAGGTCTCAACATGTCCGTTTCCTATTTCATCAACCTGAACAATATCTATCTTATTACCGGTAGCTTTCTTATCACTTGTGATGATCTCAGCCACCTTGTCCTTATCACATTCTTCAATTACCGGTAAATGTAATCTTAACAGAATGTTCCTTAATCTCTCTCTTATTTCTTCATTCTTAAGTATTGTCATCATGCCCATGGCAACACATTCCCCATGCAGATACTTGCCCTTGAAATAACTTTCATAGCCATGGCCATAGGTGTGACCGAAGTTCAATAGCTTTCTGACTGACTGTTCCGTTTCATCTTCTTCAACGATCTTTTTCTTAACCATTAATGAACGGTAGATGATTTCATCAATGTGTTCCAGATAATTGTCTTTTTCAAATATTTCAAACAGTTCCTTATCTCTTATCAAGCCGGCCTTGACTGCTTCAGCCAAGCCATTACTAAGCTGCTGGGCAGGCAGTGTTGATAAGGTTTCCGGGTCGATCAGAACGATTGAAGGCTGCCAGAAGGAACCGACAATGTTCTTAAGACCGTTAAAGTCGATGGCTGTCTTACCGCCGATGCTGGAATCGATCTGTGACAACATCGTTGTCGGGATATTAACATATTTAATGCCTCTCATGTAGGTACTGGCCACAAAGCCACTTAAGTCACCAACAACTCCCCCACCCAAGGCAATTATCACATCCTTGCGTGAGCATTTATTTTCAACCAACCATGTCATTATCTTTGCATAACATTCCAGTGACTTGGACTGTTCCCCACATGGAAAGACAAACATCTTAGCTTCCGGGAACTGATTTTGAATCAAATTGGTCCAGATGAAAGGTACACCTGAATCAGTTATGATGAACTTCTTTCCTTCACTTCCAATTAATTCAGAAGCCTTATCAAGGATATGGTGTTCCAGGTAAATTGAATAGTCACGCTGTTTTGTTCTGATCTTTATTTCCATACTAGTCACCTGTAAAAAAGCCATATGGCGAATCCATATGGCTTGTATAAACTAACCTATAGATAACGCCGGGCATCACAAAGCGGGCAATTATCTAATCTTTGCCCGACTATCTAAAGTAATAATAGTAATAATACTTTACTGTTTTCATGTCTTTAGTATAGTCGTCACAACTTAAAATATCAAGAAATTATAACCAAATCTGCGGATATTTATGGAATGGCTTGTATTCCATCGGTTCAGCGAATTCGATCTTATAAACAGGCACGAATTCATCTTCCTCAACCTTTAAGCCCATCAACTTGACGCGGTGATCATCCGTATATTCAAATTCAACATCTTCACCGGTTGAAAGCTTGGTTACTCTTACTGGCTTGGTAAAGACACCTGAATAATACATTTCACCGTCCTTTGGTGAGATCCAGTTCCATAAGTAAACGGCCTTCAGATCCTTTTCATAGGTAATGCCGGAAATGCCGTTACCGCCTCTGAACCATGAACCTGATAACAGGTTAGGATGCAGTTCGCCATATACGGCTTCACCATTAGCCTTTAACCACTTGCCTACTTCAGTTAATGGCTTGATGGCATCAGCCGGGATTGAACCGTCGGGTTTTGGTCCGACATTTAATAACAGGTTACCATTATTGCAGGCACAGGTATTAAGCATTCTTAATACTCTCTGAGCGCTATAGGCATATGGTAAGGCTTGTTTTTCATCAAGGTAACCCCAGGCAATGTCATTGAATGTCATGCATGCTTCCCAGTCAC
>JAFUCG010000190.1 GCA_017459795.1 Erysipelotrichaceae bacterium
AAATAAATCATCAAATAAGCTTTCTGTAAAAATTCTAGGTGTTAACATAGTACATTTACCTCCTTTACTTTCTAATCATTGTTCATATAATGAACTATGTTTTCAGTAAGGGAATGGAGGGTTTGGATTCTATATTTACCTTTGGAATCTTCTCTAATTCTCTTTACAATTATGTTATAGTCCTATTTTTTAGCACTGTCAATACCTGAGTGCTAATTTTTTTAAATTTTCATTGCGACCTCATAGGCATTCCAGATGACGCTTCTCAAATTGCCGACCTTATTACAGTCACCTACCAAATAGGCCTTCTTAGAACTGCTTACTGATAATGGTGTCGGTAAATAACCAACTGCAGAAATTACTGAATCACACTCAATTTCAATTGCCTTACCATTCTTATCAAGACATACGATCTGATTATCCTGTACTTCTGCAAGTGTCGTTTCAAGGTATACGGGTACTTTCTTCCACTGGAAGTATTCTCTTAAATAAGAACTGTTAGCCAGACATACGCCCTTCTGAGGAACCAGGTCATTCTTCATTTCTACAACGATTGGTTTCTTACCCTGTAAATATAATTCATAGGCTATTTCACACCCTGTTAAACCACCGCCAATGACTGCGACCTTTTCGCCTACAGGCTTACCAAGCAGGTAATCACAGGCTTCGATCATTTTCTCATGTCCCTTGACCTTTCTTAAAATCATCGGTGTTGAACCTGTAGCTACGATTACCGGTACATCTCCAAATTTCTCAATGGTTTTTACTTCATAGTTATACTTGACTTCAATTTCAAGTTCTTTCATTTGTCTTCTGTACCATTCCAACAGATCTCTTAATTTACCTTTATAGGATTCAGCACTTGCCGCAATGAAAGTTCCGCCTAGTTTGTCGCTCTTTTCAAATATGACAGGATCATGACCTCTTAATTTCAGAATTCTGGCTGCCTCCATACCGCCAATTCCGCCACCTACTATGGCTACAGATAATGGGTTATTTGTCTTTTTAATGTAATGCTTGTCCCACTGCATCATTTCAGCGTTTAGGGCGCATCTTGATAAGTGCAGACTGTCATAAAGATCCTGATCATTTGGCACACCCTTATAATGCGCCATGTTGAAACAGCCGTTATGACAAAGGATACATGGTCTTATTTCTTCTTCCCTGCCATTCATCATCTTAGTGACCCATTCAGGATCAGCCAAAAACTGTCTGGCAAAACCTGCACCATCGATCTTACCTTCCCTGATACTTTCGGCAGCTACTCTCGGATCCATTCTGCCAGCACAGACAACCGGTATGTCAACGAACTTTCTGATGTGTTCTACATATTCCAGGTTACAGTTTTCAGGCATGTAAATAGGCGGATGAGCCCAATACCAGGCATCATAAGTACCGTTATCACAGTTCAGCATGTCATAGCCCGCATCCTGCAGATACTTGGCTGCTCTTTCAGACTCTTCCATGTCTCTGCCAGCTTCTTCAAATTCTTCACCAGGTAAGGCACCTCTTCTGAAACCCTTGGTCTTTGATACGACACTGTAACGTAAAGATACCGGGAAGTCCTTACCGCAGGCTTCCTTGATGGCTTTTACAATTTCGACAGGGAATCTGTATCTGTTTTCAAATGAGCCGCCGTATTCATCTGTACGGTGATTAACATACTTCAAGGTAAACTGATCCAACAGATAGCCTTCATGAACAGCATGAATCTCGACACCGTCTACGCCGGCTTCCTGAAGTAACTTTGCACATTTGGCAAATGAATCAATGAACTCCTGTATCTCTTCCTTAGTCATGGCTCTTGAAGGAACCTTATCAGACCATCTGTTTGGTGACGGTGATGCACTGGCTGTGATCTTATCCAGATCCATTACCGGCTTTGAGATTGTCCTTAAGGCTTTGTTCTCATACAGTTTTTCCATCATTTCTGAGATGGTAAAGCTTCTGCCGAAACCGGCAGTCAGCTGAACAAAAAGCTTGGCTCCTGTCTTATGGAGCTCAGGCATCCACTTCTTAAGATCCTGATACATTTTCTTGTTGGTATGCAGCCACTGACCAAACATTGGATTATATACCGGCTGACAGCCCGGCAATACCAACCCGGCATTATTTTTGGCTACTTCCAATATGAACTTAGCTCCATCCTTATCAAAGTGGTTGTTTTCCATCCAACCAAAAAGATCTGTACCACCCATGGAAGTAAGAACTATTCTGTTCTTTATTTCACAGTTTCCTATTTTCCAAGGTGTAAACAAAGGTTCTAATTGCTTATCCATACATTAATCCTCCACTGTTACGGTACCGTCTTGCGATACGTGTATCATCTGTCCTTCCTTAACATATTCAAGGAATTCATCTCCTAATTCATCAACCAATACTATTGGATAATCTGACCAGTTTGCGGTCAGTACGGCCCCGGCAACCGCTAATGTATCTGCCTTCTTGGAAAACAACATGCAGGCCGGGCCGACCTTCATGCAGCTGGCACAATACAATACCATGCCGCCTGTAGTAGAGCCAATGGTTTCCGGCAGACATAATGCCTTTTTAGGAATGGCCTTACCAAATATTTCAGGATTGTTATGATCCTGTAGTATTCCCTTTGGATTAAGGAATGAGCCGGCGGTTTTCAGATTTGCCAGGGTATTGAAACCTGAATGAGTAACCAGTGCTTCTGCACTTACGGTACCTGGCACAACTACTCTGCCCTTGAATACTCTTGCCATCAGATTTCACCTCCCGTTAATATTTCCACAAGTTCTTTTTCACTGTAGAACCGTGCCTTACTGTAATAACGTAACTTATTTGAAGCCGTTATGATTTTTGATTTATCTGTAAGTGGATTAGAGGTGTATGACAGTGGACAAAGGCCACTGACTGTAACACCTATTTCCTTTAATCTGGCTGCCTTATCAGGATATTCCTTTTCAAAGCGGGCTCTGACATCAGGGGCCGCGCAGAATATTGTATCAACAGTAACTTTTTCATTCTTATTGCGTTTCAATCCATCTTCAAGTCTGTCTGTCCAATCAAGAAGCTGTTCCAATGAAAAGTGAGGACAACCCGCAAAGGCGATGTCTGGCTTGGCATTAAGATCATCCCAGACGATTGGATAGCTTGCCTTTACTCTTTCTATTTCCGCATCATCAATGACGAATACTTTCGCATTTTCCTTAATCAGTTTCTCTCCAAGCTCAACAGCTTCCGGGGTAATGTTTTCAACATGATACAATCCTACTGAACCATTTGAGGCGCTCGCCGCACCCATGTCCTTAAGATAGTCCTTAACATTTTGCGTCAGTTCAGCACCGAGCCATTTATCCAAACCCTTGATGTAAGGTACATCTTCAATGCATTTAAAGCCGATGGCACTGCCTAATAACTGTGGCTCAGGCAATTCATTACATCGGACTACAATTATCCAGTCAGCCTTTCTGCCTTCATCAGTCAGTAAGCCAAATTCAGGAACATACCCTAGAATATTACTCATCAGTTCCAGAATGCCTGAATTACGGTTACATCTTGCTCCTATTACGCTGTTGGCATAGGAAACGGCTGATGATTCAGCCCAGCCTAAGATGTCGCCCTTCTGTGGGATGTTACCGACTTCATCCATGTAGGCAGTACAGGTATAGGCATTCTTATCTTTAATGCCCATTCTTTCCCATTCCTTCTCCATTCTTCGCTGGTTGGAGAAAATGAGTTTGAATACTGCCTTCTGGGCTAATGGCACAGGAACATGATCTTCAATTCCTCGTGGGTCTGTTGTAAAGCTTTGTTTCGGGATTGCTCCCCCATCAATCAGTTTTTCCATCAAGTCAAAAACAGGTTTCCAGGTAAGTGAACCGGTTCCAATTACGGCGTGGCCCATTTTACCGGTTATCTTTACCATTCTTTCCGCACCAAAAGCTTCTCCATACATGATCAATGTATTGAGAACTTTCTGCATGGCTACCCCCTGTTCACCTCTCTGAATTGACAAAAGTTCTTCATTCAGAATCATAGTTTTGTCCTTTCTTCTTTGATTATTATTAACTGCTTATAATATAATTTTACCTTTTTCACTAATCATAGAAAATGCGTTTGTGAATTATTCAACAATTTATGCAAAAAAACCAAATTTGCACATAAAAAATGACACAACCTGTAAAGCTATGTCACTTCTGTTTGCTTAATATTTCCAGTTAGAAACGATGGTTTCTTTCTTACTGACTGTTTCTCTTAATGTAATAGCCATGCAGGCGTCATACATTGAGTCTTTTAAGGAGTAAGGCTGTTTTCCTGAATCAATGAATTCTCTCATTTCTTCAAGCATCATTGCCATGGCTGTCTCATCCTGTGATAAGCCACATAAGCCAAAAGGCGGCTCATACAGCTTTTCACCATTCATGCTTATTTCCCTTACTTCTTCAAAGTTATTTAAATTTGGATTACGGTTATCAGTTAAAACTGTTCTTGTAACAATATCCAGTTTATCATGATGAATCACATTATCCTGATCGATCCAGCTGACCTCATCATCGTACATTTCACCTCTTACGCCCTGAAGCTTATAATGGTTGTTTCTGATAGGTGAGCGGTACTGTTCAGAGTCAAAGTCATAGAGACAGCTTTTGCCGCTTTCAAATTCAAACAGTGCTAAAGTTCTGCTCTTATTACTGATCCTGCCGTCTTCAAAACGTTCATAGCGGCTTAAGGTTTCAACAGTTGGATAACTCTTTTCCCAAGCCGTTACCTTAAAGGCTTCAAAGCCTGTATCAAGGAACTTTCGCATCAGACTTGCCCCATGATACTCATGGGCTAAAGACAGATATAAATAATCAGGTTTGCCTATTAACCCCTTTTCAAGCAGCTTGACTCGTGCAATGTTTTCAGGGTACTTAAGATACTGTTCAGCAATAACTAACTTCCCTTCATATTTAAGAAGTTCATCAATTGTTTCTTTATCCAATGCACATGGTGTTTCAGCCAGAACATGATAGCCCTTTTCCAACCATTCAATACTGACATCAGCGACTGAAGCCTTATTAACGGCCACAACTATGAAGTCAGGCTTTTCATTTATGATATCCTGCTCATTTAAGGTTGTCTTAATGCCATATTCCATTTTTAATGAATCAGCTTTCTCAGCTGTCCGACATAAAAGACAGCATAGTTCAAAATGCTGTGGCAGTGCCTTAGCTATTCTGATGTAATAACGGGCTCTCCATCCTGAGCCTATTATCGCAAATCAGATTCTTTCCATTATCCTTCGTACAATTCCGCAAATTCTTCCAGATAATCTCTGATGGCAATGTGCTGTGGACAGATGCCTTCACACTGACCGCAATGTATGCATTCAGAAGCCTTACCATGGTTCATTGAATAACGGTTATAATACATGCCTGTCTTCTGACCGGTAACGGCGTATAAGTTCAATAAGCCAAAGTAATCAGGAATGGCAATGTTCATTGGACATACTTCCGTACAGTAACGGCAGTTGGTACAAGGTATCTTGATGGTTTTCTTAAGTACTGCGGTAATTTTATTAATCAGTTCTCTCTCATCATCTGTCAGCGGTTCAAAGTCCTGCATGTAAGAAGTATTGTCTTCTAATTGTGATAAATCACTCATGCCGCTTAAGACAAATCTTACATTATCCAGGGAAGCTACATAGCGAATGGCTAATGAAGCTGGAGTAGGCTTTACTTCTTCGCCCATGTAGAACTCATTAAACAGATTCATGGCTTCTTCAGGTAACTTAGCTAATGTGCCACCCTTTACCGGTTCCATTACAGTTACCTTCTTGCCGTGTTTTAAGGCCACCTCGTAGCATTTTCCTGATTGGGCAACTGCTCCATCCCAATCCAGATAATTTATCTGTAACTGAACAAAATCAACCTCAGGATGAGCTGTAAGGATCATGTCCAATGTCTCAGCATCATCATGGAATGAGAAACCGATGTTCTTTGCTTTGCCTTCTTCCTTAATCTTTCTGATGAATTCAAAGCCACCGAACTTTTCAGTATCAGCGTAACGGTCTCTGCCGACATTATGCAACAGGTAGTAGTCAAAATATTCAACACCACACTTTGCCAACTGTTCATTAAAAAATCTTGGATAATCATCCGCACTCTTTACTCTTGAAATAGGCATCTTATCAGCCAACAGGAAGCTTTCTCTAGGATATCTCTTAGCGAGAGCCTCTCTTACGGCGATTTCAGAAGTTTCTTCATGATATGGATAGGCAGTATCAAAATAGATGAAGCCTCTTTCAATGAACATGTCTGTCATTTTCTTAAACTGTTCAATATCAATGCTCTTAGGATCATTTGCGTCTAAAAGCGGTAATCTCATTGTTCCAAAACCTAGTTTTTTCATATTTGTCTTCCCCTCGTATAATACTTTCTAGACAGGAATATAGACCCTGTCAATCTATTGTTAAATCCTAAGGCTGGTCTATATAATTCTGTTATGGAAAACAGAATTAGCTTAGTGAGTACTTATTCCCCTTGTTACCCGGAAACGGT
>JAFUCG010000191.1 GCA_017459795.1 Erysipelotrichaceae bacterium
ATTGAATGAGTTACTTCCAATCAGACCTGATCGTCTTGACCCACGCAAAGTTAAGCCTCAGTCTGTTGTCTGTTTTAATTATCGTTTTTCCTAATTTAAGTATAACCCATTGTCTTTGAAAAATCAGTACTTCCTGATTCTGTTTATCGTGCTTGTTTCTTCATATAAAGAGAAATCCACATCTTTTTCTGCTTTTCTGTGAATTTCTCTTTTCTTAACTTAATGACATTGGATCAGCATCTCTTCCTTTTATTCACCTTCCAATATTACAACATTTACCTCATCAGGTCCCTTGAACCTTAATAACCTCAGATCTGAATACTTATCCTTCTCGTAAATGCCATCATCTATTCCTTCCTTTACCAGTCTGTCCTTTAACTTATCCAGATTGTTAAAGGTAAAGGCAAGATACTGTTCAGGCAGATTTCTTTCTTCGTTGTAACAGATTATTTCAACCTGATTCCTACCAACCGCAAACAGATATTCCGTTATCTTTGAATCCTTAACCACATTCTTCTTCAGAACTCTGAAGCCAAGCTTATCCACATAGAAATCCCATATGGCCTTCTCATCAGTTGCGTAAATGGTCGTTCTGGTAACCCCCAGTTTACCCAGATATGGATAGAGGGTCTTTCCCATTGCCTTCCTTTTCCAGTTACGGTACTTTTCAATGTCCTTACGCCAATCAGGATGAGTCAGTACATATGCAACAACAATGTACAGTCTCTGACCGATGAAGCCACCAATCACATTTGAGAATATGTCATCGACATCGTAGAACCCTAATCTGGTAATGAGCTGAATGTTTTCAATTAATACTGAGAAGATAAGACAGGCCAATACTGGACGGTAATGAACCTTCTTTCTGAAGTAGTCAAAGATGTAAGGCAATAAGTAACCCATTGGCACAAACATTACCATGTTCAGATATACCTGATTAATGTCATCGAGATGAATTCTGACATGAGTCATGGCATCTTGGAAACCGTCCGTAAAGATGGCTTTAATGAACTGTAAGATGCCATAGTCGATCTTTATTGAGTTAGCCAGATCCTGATACAGGGCAACATGTACCTTATAGTCATCTGAGGCTGTCCGGGAGAAAAAGGCCGTATACAGTAATACCAGTAAATATATGACAAACATTACCGTTAACAGTACTTTTCTTAACCTTAACAATCTGGCTGCGTTTGGATTACTGCTTATCCCATCATTCAGGTTTAACCCCAGCTTCTTACATATCGTTCTGTCAAGCCACGGCAAAACAAAGACCATTACGATCATTAATACTGTTACGCCTACGGTGATCTTACTGTTATTAAACATACAAACACTCCCAAATAATCATTAAAACATGAAAAATGAATTTAAAACCATATCATTTCAAATATGGCTTCATTGATTATAATTCCTTTACATATCCTTCTTCTGTTTTAACATATCCCATTTTATCAAGATACTTTTTGTGATTTACATCAGGCCCATTATATACCAGTTTCCTGAAGCCGTCAGAAGTAAATCTGTTAACCATGAATCTGCCGATTGAGAAATCACGGAATTCAGGAATCGTGTAATCAAGTAATAATTCAAGTTCTGTCTTATCACCCTTGCCAATGACCAGACCTACCGGTTTACCTTCACAGGTAATGATGTAATAGTAACCGGCATCATCAAAGCTGTAGGCAATGCCAGGGAAACATAACTTGATGTCATCATGATATCTGTTTAGCAGATACTCAAGGAAGGCATCATCCTGCTCTACTCTGGTAATTTCATATTCCTTGCCGGCATTCCCCATTTTCCATAAAATATGCAGATTGATGAGTACCAGACATAAGTTCATCAAAGCCGTTGGATATGATTTGATGATCAGGGCATAAATCATGAAAATGACACTGCCAACCGTATTAACTATTCTTAACTTGACTACTGATGTCATCAGAAATGATATCAGCACCAGAAAAGAACCTAAATAACCTATACATTCTATTAAAATACTACTGTCCATAATAACCTCTTAATTCGTATACATATTAATCATAACACATATGAAAATTTCATTCTCACCTTATTTCTTAAGTAAATATTTCAGTCATTATAACTAAGGTATCCTCTTAGTTAGCATACGCTAACCTTTTTGCATTTATTTTAATGAAAGAAACGCAAATATGTGCTATATTATTAGCAGAAACTGGAGGTTATTTATGAACAAACCTGTTGTATTAGTTGTCATGGATGGAGTTGGCATCAACCCTAGTGAATATGGTAACGCAGTTAAGAATGCCTACACTCCTACTCTTGATAAATTGTTTTCAACCTGTCCTTATACTGAAATCAAGGCACACGGTGTAGCAGTTGGCTTACCTACTGACGGTGACATGGGCAACTCAGAAGTTGGCCACAATGCCTTAGGTTGCGGACAGATTTATTCTCAGGGCGCTAAGCTCGTTAACGAATCAATCGAATCAAAGGCCATCTTCGCTTCAGATACCTGGAAGCAGCTGGCTGAAAATGCCAAGGGTCATACAATGCACTTCTTAGGCCTGTTATCAGATGGTAATGTACACTCTCACATCAACCACTTACTGGCCATGATCAAGGAAGCCAAGGAAGAAGGCATCGGCAAGGTAAGAGTACACATCTTACTGGACGGCCGTGATGTTGATCCTACCAGCGCATTAATTTACGTTAATCAGTTGGAAGACTGCCTCAAGTCTCTCAATGATGATTCATTCGACGGCAGAATCGCATCTGGCGGCGGCAGAATGGTCATCACCATGGACAGATATGAAGCTGACTGGAGCATGGTAGAAAAGGGCTGGGCTATTCACGTTGAAGGTGAAGGCCGTCAGTTTGCCAGTGCAACTGAAGCTATTGAAACATACCGTAACGAAAACGAAGGCTTATCAGACCAGTTCATGCCTGGCTTCGTAATCGCTGAAAACGGCAAGCCTGTTGGTACAATTGAAGATCATGATTCAGTCATTCTCTTCAACTTCAGAGGTGACCGTGCACTTGAAATCTCACGTGCATTCGACAATGAAGACTTACCGCAGATCAAGCGTAACAGATATCCACATGTAATGTATGCCGGCATGCTTGAATATGATGGTGACTTACACATTCCTAACAAGTATCTGGTTAACCCACCAAAGATCGAACACACATTAAGTGAATTCTTAGTTGAAAAGGGCGTTAAGTCATATGCCTTAAGTGAAACTCAGAAGTTTGGTCATATGACTTACTTCTGGAACGGTAACCGTTCAGAAAAGTTTGATGAAAACCTGGAAACATGGGAAGAAATCAAATCAGATGTAGTTCCATTTGAACAGAGACCTTGGATGAAGGCTGCTGAAATCACTGACAGATTAATCGAAGTCATCAAGTCCGGTGAATACTCATTCTTAAGAGTTAACTTCCCTAACGGTGACATGGTTGGTCATACCGGAAGTTATGAAGCAACAATCATCGGTGTTGAAACCGTTGACTTATGCCTGGACAGAATCATGAAGGCATGTGACGAATGTAATTGTGCATTAATCGTTACAGCTGACCACGGTAACGCTGATGAAATGTACCAGAAGTCAAAGAAGCCTGGTGTCATCGTACCAATGACTTCTCATACTTTAAACAAGGTTCCATTCGTCATCTATAACAGTGACGTAGAAGTCAAGGAAGGCGAATTTGGTTTAAGCAACGTAGCTGCTACTGTAGTTAAGATGCTTGGATTTGAACCACTTGATGTCTGGAACGAATCAATCATTAAGTAATTGAATAATTAAACATGACCTGCAACAAGCAGGTCTTTTTTTGGATAAGAAAACAGACAGATGTTACTCTGTCTGTTATTTGTGATATGGTTCATGATTCAATATCTTGTAACTGCGGTAAATCTGTTCCAGTAACAGAATTCTGACCAGATTATGTGGGAATGTCAGTTCTGACAGTTTCCATAACAGATCAGCTCTGTTCTTTACCTCATCACTTACACCTAAGGAGCCGCCGATGATGAAGGTTATGTTTGAAGAATGGTAAGTGTTGATTTCTTCAATCTTCTTAGCCAGACCTTCTGAATCAAACTGTTTTCCTCTTAAGTCCAGAAGCACAACATAGCTGTCCTTCTTGATCTGTCTGAGGATCCTTTCCCCTTCCAAAAACTTAACCTTACTGTCTTCCAGCTGACTGTTAGGTTCATCAGCTACTTCAATAATTTCCAGTTTAGTGTAAGCGGACAGTCTCTTAGCATATTCATCAACCAATGCCTTGGTAGCTTTTTCCTTAAGCTTACCGACAGCGATTATCTGAATCAATGTACTTCAGCTCCATCCTCAATGTTGGCAGTAACAACATCAAGGTTACCGTTTTCATCTTCAGCACATAAGATCATGCCCTGAGATTCTACGCCTCTTAAGGTTACAGGTTTCAGGTTACAAACTACCAGAACCTTCTTGCCAACCATCTCCGCAGGCTTATACCACTTGGCAATTCCTGATACGATCTGTCTTACTTCCGGACCGATCTTAATTTTTGAAACCAGTAATTTATCAGCCTTTGGATGCTTTTCACATTCCAGTACTGTTCCAACTCTGATTTCTACTTTACTGAAATCATCAATGCTGATTTCATCCTTGTGTTCCAGCTTTTCTTCTGGCTTGTCTAAGTGAGCATGTACTTCTTCCATTGTCTTGACAGCGTCAATTCTGGCAAATAATGGTACAGGTGTTTCCGTAACCTTATTACATTCAAAGTTACCGAATTCGGTCAATGAATCATAATCTGTTGCCTTTGTATTTAACTGTTCAAATACCTTCTGAGAAGTTTCAGGCATGAATGGTGCCATTAATACTGAACCAAATCTGATGCCTTCCAGTAAGTTGTAAAGAACGGCGTTAAGTCTTTCCTTATTGGCTTCATCCTTTGCTAAAGACCAAGGTGTTGTTTCATCGATGTACTTGTTGCATCTTCTGAATAATTCCATGATCAGTTCAATGGCATCGCCAACTCTTAACTGATCCATCTTTTCATCAACAGCCTTAACTGTATTCAAAGCACACTGCTTCAGATCCTCATCAACAGCTTCAAACTCTGTTGGCTTGTGTAACTGACCGCCAAAGTACTTGTTAGTCATGGCAATTGTTCTGTTGACCAGGTTACCGTAAACATTAGCCAGATCAGAATTAATACGTTCAATGATCAGTTCCCAGGTAATTGTGCCGTCCTGAGCAAATGGCATTTCATGTAATGAGTAATATCTTACAGCGTCTACACCAAAGAACTTAACCAGGTCATCTGCGTAAATGGCATTGCCTCTTGATTTGGAGATCTTATCTTCACCTACCAGCATCCAAGGATGACCGAATACCTGCTTTGGTAATGGTACATCCAATGCCAGTAACATGATTGGCCAGTATAAGGTATGGAATCTTACGATGTCCTTACCGATCAGGTGCAGATCTGCCGGCCAGTACTTCTTGTATAATTCGCCATGATTACCGTCAACATCATAACCTAAACCGGTAATGTAGTTGCTCAAGGCATCGATCCAGACATATACGACATGCTTAGGATCAAAGTCTACCGGGATACCCCACTTAAATGAAGTTCTGGATACACACAGATCCTGCAAGCCAGGCTTTAAGAAGTTGTTAACCATTTCATTCTTTCTTGATTCAGGCTGAATGAATTCAGGATGTGTTTCAATGTATTCTTCCAGTTTCTTCTGATACTTGCTGAGCTTAAAAAAATATGATTCTTCCTTTTCCTTATGAACTTCTCTGCCGCAATCCGGACACTTGCCGTCTACTAACTGAGAATCAGTCCAGAAAGATTCACATGGTGTACAATACCAGCCTTCATACTCACTCTTGTAAATGTCACCCTTATCATAAAGTTTCTTGAAGATCTTCTTTACCTGAACTTCATGATAATCATCTGTTGTACGAATGAAATGATCATAAGAGGTATTCATCAGATCCCAGATACGCTTGATCTCACCGGCCTGTGTGTCAACAAATTCCTTTGGTGTTACACCGGCAGCTGTTGCCTTTTCTTCAATTTTCTGACCGTGTTCATCTGTTCCGGTCTGGAACCATACATCATAGCCAACCATCTTCTTATATCTGGCAATGCTGTCTGCCATGATGATTTCATAAGTATTACCGATGTGTGGCTTGCCAGATGCATAGGCAATGGCAGTAGTAATATAATACTTACCTTTGTTTTCCATAATTCTAATACCTCCTAAAAAATAAAAAGTACCCTTAAAGGACGTCTGGGACGTGGTACCACCTTACTTGCTTCTCATTACGTTAACGCCGTCATACGTCTCAGACTTATCCTCTGAGCAGTTCCAAGACCATGTTCATTGTTCTTAAGCAGTACCTTGCACCACCCGGTACCTCTCTTTAGCCAAGTAACAACTACTCTTCTCTTCATTACCTTTGCATAATAAGTATATCATTTAAAGCCAAATAATCAATTATTTGATTATTTAGAACAAAGGTCAAATTTCCAAAAACAGGTTGAATTCCTTATTCAACCACGAATTCCAACCTGTTTTCTATGACTTCAAACTGTTTCTTCTTAGTATCAAGTTTCATTATCACATCACTCTTATCAGCTATGCCCAAGTCATGTGTGACCATTATTATGCACTTGTTTCTCTCATGAGCTAACTTCATGAATAACTCTATTATCCCC
>JAFUCG010000192.1 GCA_017459795.1 Erysipelotrichaceae bacterium
GGCAAACGAAGTCAAGGTTGGCTACCTTGTCAATGATCAGTGCGTATGCCGTTATCAGACAGAAACTGTTATGATGCCTAAGGAGAGAGTTGAATTAGTAGACGTATCTCCAAAGCAGATCATTTCCGTAGCTGCAGCTTGTATCCCATTCCTGGAAAACGATGACGCAACACGTGCTCTGATGGGCGCTAACATGCAGCGTCAGGCAGTTCCACTGTTAAAACCTCATTCACCAAATGTTGGTACAGGTATGGAATACCGTGTAGCTAAGGACTCAGGCAGCGCCGTAGTAGCAGCTGCTGACGGTGTTGTTACATATGTTGATGCCGAAAGAATCGTTGTTGATGAAAACGGACATGAACATGAATATAAGTTATCTAAGTTCCGTCGTTCAAATGCCGGTACATGTGTTAACCAGAGACCTATCGTTGAATTAGGCGAAAAAATCGACAAGGGTGACATCCTGGCAGATGGACCATCTATGGAAAACGGCGAACTGGCCTTAGGTCAGAACGTTAAGATCGCATTCATGACATGGCATGGCTATAACTATGAAGACGCTGTCATCATGTCAGAACGTATGGTTAAGGATGACATCTTCACTTCAGTTCACATTGAAGAATACTCAATTGAATGTCGTGATACAAAGTTAGGACCTGAGGAAATCACCAGAGACATTCCTAACGTTTCATCTGAAAGCTGCCGTAACCTTGACTCAAGAGGTATCGTAATGATCGGTGCTGAAGTTAAGGAAGGCGATGTCTTAGTTGGTAAGGTAACTCCAAAGGGACAGTCAGAAGTATCTCCTGAAGAAAAACTGCTGTTAGCCATCTTCGGCGAAAAGAGCAGAGAAGTCAGAGACAACTCATTGAAGGTTCCTCATGGCGGTGCCGGTATCGTACAGGATATCAAGATCTTCACTCGTAAGGACGGACATGAACTGTCTCCGGGTGTAAATGAAGTTGTTAAGGTATACATCGTTCAGAAACGTAAGATTTCTGAAGGTGACAAGATGGCTGGTCGTCACGGTAACAAGGGTGTTATCGCTAAGATCCTGCCTGAAGAAGATATGCCATACTTACCAGATGGCACAAAGATTGACATCATGTTAAACCCATTCGGCGTGCCTAGCCGTATGAATATCGGACAGGTATTGGAAGTACACTTAGGCTTAGCTGCTGAAAAGTTAGGCTGTAAGTTCGCTACTCCTGTATTTGACGGTATTAACAATGAGGAATTAATGGGCATCTTAAAAGCTACAAATGCTTCACCAGATGGCAAGACCGTTCTTTACGATGGTCAGACAGGTGAACCATTTGACGAAAGAGTTGCCGTTGGTGTCATGTACATGATTAAGCTGGCTCACATGGTTGACGATAAGTTACATGCCAGAGCTACAGGTCCATATTCATTAGTTACACAGCAGCCATTGGGTGGTAAAGCTCAGAATGGTGGTCAGCGTTTCGGTGAAATGGAAGTTTGGGCTCTTGAAGCTTATGGTGCATCATATACACTGTCAGAAATCCTGACTGTTAAGAGTGATGACATCACAGGCCGTACAAGAACTTATGAAGCAATCCTGAAGGGCAAGCCAATTCCAGAGCCAAGCATCGGTGAATCATTCAGAGTATTAACTCATGAATTACAGGCCTTAGCACTGGATGTTAAGATCTTTGACAAGAATGGCGGCGAAATTGATCTGTCTCAGCATGATGAAGACAGCAAGCAGGCAGCCAACAGTCAGAGTGAAGCAGTCGCAACCAAGGAAGATGAAGATCTCTTACTGAACGAAAATGCTGAGGATGCTCCTGAAGCAGCAGTAGTCGGTGTAGATGACTTCTATGATTATGGAGATATGTAGGGAGGTACTTAAAGATGAATATTAATGATGTAGCTTCTATACAAATCGGATTAGCCTCTCCAGAACGTATTCTGGAATGGTCACATGGTGAAGTTAAGAAACCTGAAACAATTAACTACCGTTCTCAGAAGCCAGAACGTGACGGCTTATTCTGTGAACGTATCTTCGGACCTACCAAGGACTGGGAATGTTACTGTGGTAAGTACAAGAAGGTAAGATATAAAGGTGTTGTCTGCGACCGTTGCGGCGTAGAAATCACCAGAAGTGCTGTAAGACGTGAACGTATGGGTCACATTCAGCTGGCAGCTCCAGTTACGCATATCTGGTATCTGAAGGGCACTCCAAGCAGAATGGCTCTGTTATTAAATGTTGCTCCAAAGGCACTGGAAGAAGTAGTTTACTTCGTTTCATGGATCGTAACAGATCCTAAGAATACAGACCTGGAATACAAACAGGTATTATCACCAAGAGAATATGCTGAAAAGGTAGCTGTATACGGTGTTGGTTCATTCACAGCCAAGATCGGTGCAGAAGCAATCAAGACATTACTTGAACAGGTAGATGTCGAAAAGGAATACAAGGACCTGATTGCTGAACTTGAAACTGCTCAGGGTGAAAAGCGTAAGAAATTAATCAAACGTCTGGATACAGTAAATGCCTTCAGAGAATCAGGTCAGAAGCCTGAATGGATGGTATTAACAGTATTACCAGTCATACCACCAGATTTAAGACCAATGTTACAGTTGGACGGCGGCAGATTTGCGACAAGTGACTTAAACGACTTATATCGTAGAATCATCACCCGTAATAACCGTCTGAATAAACTTCTGGAATTAGGTACTCCTGCAATCATCGTTCAGAACGAAAAGCGTATGTTACAGGAAGCTGTTGACGCCTTAATTGATAACGGCCGTCGTAGCAAGCCGGTAACAGGTGCAGGTAACCGTCCGTTAAAGTCATTATCACACAGCTTAAAGGGTAAGCAGGGTAGATTCCGTCAGAACCTGTTAGGTAAGCGTGTTGACTTCTCAGGACGTTCAGTTATCGCCGTAGGACCTAACCTGAAGATGTATCAGTGTGGTATCCCAAGAGAAATGGCTTTACAGTTATTCAAGCCATTCGTAATTAACGAAATCGTATATCAGGGAATCGCTGGCAATCCTAAGACAGCTGAAAAGCTGATTGACAGAGTTGACCCTAGAGTTTGGGACATTGTTGAAGAAGTAGTTAAGGATCATCCAGTACTTCTGAACAGAGCTCCTACATTACACCGATTAGGTATCCAGGCATTCATGCCTAAGTTAGTTGAAGGTCGTGCAATCCGTCTGCACCCATTAGTATGTACAGCATTCAACGCTGACTTCGATGGTGACCAGATGGCCGTACACGTACCGCTTAGCGAAGAAGCATGTGCCGAAGCCAAGGTATTAATGTTAGGTTCTAACAACATTCTGTCTCCAAAGGATGGCAAGCCTATCGTAACCCCATCTCAGGACATGGTACTCGGTAACTTCTATCTGACTATGGAAGAAACCAAGGAAGAATTCCTGCAGGAAGCTGCTCACTTAAGAGAATTAGGTGATGAACAGTCTGCAATGTTATGGGAAACATACGCTGCCAGTGAAGGCAGAGTCTTCAAGGATGTTGATGAAGTCATGATGGCATACGATGAAAAGCAGATCCATCTGCATACTCGTATGGCAATAAAGGCCAGCAGCATGAAGAAGTCATTCTTCACAGAAGAACAGAACCAGAAATATTTAATTACAACTGTTGGTAAGATCATCTTTAACGAAGTCTTCCCATCAGATTTCCCATACATCAATGAAGTTAAGAGCGGCTGGAACGTAAAACTGCCTGATGAATACTTTGTTGAAATGGGTACAGATATCCCAGCTTACATCGCTGCAATGCCTGAACATAAGGCTGTCAGCAAGAAGGCTCTGGGAGAAGTTATCGCAGAAGTATATGCCAGATATGCCAACAAGCCTGAAAACCAGGCAGGTGATATTGAAGGTGAGCCATATCACGGTGAAGACCAGACATTCGTATACTTTGACAGAATCAAGGATAACGGATTCAAGTTCTCAACCGTAGCCGGAATGACTATTTCTCTGGACGACATCAAGGTTGCTCCAAACAAGCAGGAATATGTTGAAGAAGGCAGAGCTAAGGCTGATCAGTTAATGAGACTGTATCGCCGTGGTTTATTAACTGAACCTGAATGGGAAAGACAGTTAGTAGACTTGTGGGGCGGTATCAAGGATAAGATCGGTGATGAGCTGATGGCTTCATTACCAAAGAAGAATCCTATTAACATGATGGCCGTTTCCGGTGCCCGTGGTAACAAGTCACACTTTACTCAGTTAGCTGGTATCCGTGGACTTATGAGTAAGCCTACTCAGGCTAAGAGTGCCAAGGGTTATCAGAGATCAATCATTGAAGTACCAATTTATTCATGTTTCCGTGAAGGCCAGAATGTAAGTGAGTTCTTCATTGCCTCACACGGTATTCGTAAAGGTCTGACCGATACAGCCTTAAAGACTGCATCATCAGGTTACTTAACAAGAAGATTGGTTGACGTTGCTCAGGACGTTGTTGTTGAAGAAGATGACTGCGGAACAGATAACGGTTATCTGATCGAAGCAATAGTTGACAGAAAGAGCAATACAGTCATCGAATCATTATATGAAAGAATCGTCGGCAGATATTCTAAGCAGGACATCGTTGATCCAAAGACCGGTGAACTGATCGTCGCTGATGATGAATTCATCGATGAAGACAAGGCTGCCAGAATCGTAGCTACAGGTATTAAACAGATGCTGATCAGAAACGCCTTCGTATGTAAGAGCGAACACGGTGTCTGCCGTAAGTGCTACGGCCGTAACATGGCAACTGGTAAGATGGTTGAAAACGGTGAAGCTATCGGTATCATGGCTGCCCAGTCAATTGGTGAACCTGGTACTCAGCTGACAATGCGTAACTTCCATACCGGCGGTGTTGCGAATGCCGAAGGTGACATCACTCAGGGTTTACCTCGTGTAGAAGAACTGTTTGAAGCACGTTGTCCAAAGCATCCAGCATTACTTGCCAAGATCACTGGTGAGATCACAGCCATCGAACCATTAGAAGATAACAACGGTACCAAGGTCGTTGTAACAAACGAAACTGAAAGTATCGAACATAAGGCTGACATGACTCAGGTCATCCGTTCATGGTTAAAGGTTGGCAGCACCATCGAAGCTGGCGACAAGATCACTGAAGGTCAGGTTAACCCTAAGGAGTTAATCGAAGTTGCCGGTGTTGAAGCTGTTCAGAACTATATCCTGAAGGAAGTAAAGAAAGTTTACCAGGCTCAGGGTATTGATATCTCAGACAAGCACCTTGAAATCATGATTTGCCAGATGTTAAGAAAGGTAATCATTACCGAAGGTAACGATACAGGCTTATCAGCTGGTACACAGATCAGTAAGCCAAGAATTACTGAACTTAACATGGAAGTACTGTTAAACGGTGGAATCCCTGCAAAATTCACACCAACCTTATTAGGTATTTCTAAGTCTTCTGTTGAAACAGACTCATGGCTGTCTGCTGCTTCATTCCAGGAAACAACAAAGGTATTAACAGATGCAGCTGTTAAGGCTAAGGTTGATACATTAAGAGGTTTGAAGGAAAACGTCATTATCGGTAAGAAGATTCCTGCCGGTACAGGCTGTGATGCAGACCGTGAAAGTACTGCAATCATCAGAGAAAGAGCTGAAAGAGCTCGTGAATTAAAGGCACAGAGACTTGCAAATGAAGAATCTGAAAGCAACAGCCGCATGCAGGAAATGGTAACAATTCCTGGTGCAATTGAAGCTGACAGTGACGACATTGAAGAGACAGCTGCTGAATAAGAAAGAAAGCTCCATTTCAAAGGAAACGGAGCTTTAATATTGTGTTATGAATAAATGAAAAAGGCTCTGATCAGGAGCCTTTGGATTTGTAATGGTGGAGAATATGGGGCTCGAACCCGTGACCTCACCCCTGTGAAGGGCGCGCTCTCCCAACTGAGCTAATTCTCCGCTTACTGATTATTATACTCCTTTTAGTTCACATTCATATTTTTTTATCATAATCGCAAATGAAAAAGGGCTTACGCCCTTGCTTTCATTATTGATTCAGAATGCCCACTTGCCATTACGGAAAATGGCTACGGTTCTGCCGTCAAAGGTGACGGCATCGATGTCAAGTCCTTCATAACCGATCATGAAGTCGACATGGATCATGGAGTCGTTTATTCCTAATGCCCGGCATTCATCCAGTGTCTTGTCTTCAAATCCCTTAATGGTATCAGCGAAGCCCATGCCTAAGGCCAGATGGCAGGCAGCGTTCTCGTCAAACAGCGTATTATAGAACAGCATGTTGGATTCTGAAATAGGTGAGTTGACTGGTACAAGTGCACATTCACCAAGGTATGAAGCACCTTCGTCCATTGAGATCATCTGTTCCAACAGAGCCTGGTTTTTCTCGGCCTTTACTTCTACAGCCTTACCGTTTTCAAAGCGTACTGAGAAGTTCTCAATCAGTTCACCCTGATATGATAACGGCTTGGTAGCATATACGATACCTTCAGCCTTACCCCTCATCGGAGAGATGAAGCATTCTTCGGTAGGGATGTTCGGATTGAAGAAGATGCCCTGTAAACTGGTGTCGCCACCGCCCTTGAACTGAGCTTCCGGAATCATGCCGACAGTCAGGTCGGTACCGTTCTTGCCTTTATAATGAAGTTCCTTGATGCCGATGTTGTTGAGAAATGCACAGCGGTCATGCAGGTCCTGGTTATGAGCATCCCATGCGGCTACCGGATCTTCCGTTACACGTGAGGTGAACAGAATGGCTTCCCACAGTTTTTCAACAGCACGTCCTTTTGGTAAATCAGGGAACAGTTTCTTAGCCCAGGCAACGCCAGGTACCGCAGCGATAGTCCATTGATACTTGTTTTCTGCAGCGTCTGAATATGGCTTGAGAATCGGCCAGCTCTTCTGGTTGGCCTTGGCAATCTTGGCCTGATTGATTCCCTTTAATCCATCTGGGTCATCTGACTCAAGGTAGATGCGGCAAGGCAGTATGTCAACGTAGTGCTGCAGACGGGCTTTTTCCCATTCTTCGATCTTGGCCATTGTCGTAACACTCTGGTGGCGTACGTGAATCTTTTCAAGCGGCTGATAGTAGAACTTGACAGTTACTTTTCTGGCTCCGGCCTTATAGCACTCGTCAACGAGCATTTCGGTGAACTTTGGCTGTTCAATGCCGCAGGTGATCAGTACTTCCTGACCCTTCTGAATATTGGCGCCCTTTCTGGCAATGAGACGGGCATACTTGCGTAATATGGTTTGTTTCATAATAAGTCTCCTTGTTTATATCATGATAAGCCTCTTCCGGTACAACAGAAAAGGCTGGTTTTTCTGGTGGAGAATACGGGACTCGAACCCGCGACCCTCTGATTGCGAACCAGATGCTCTCCCAGCTGAGCTAATTCCCCAAAACATTGCCCGGTATGTTTCCGGGCAGCTTTATTATTTGTTAATTGATTTCTTGATTGCCGCGAAACTTGTGTCTGATATTACATGTTCCATGCGGCAGGCATCTTCTGTTGCAGTTTCTGGGTCTACTCCAAGTCTGATCAGGATCTCACTTAATACCTGATGTCTTTCATAAATCTTTTCTGCTACTTCAGTACCTGTCTTAGTAAGTGTTATATGTCCATTCTTATCTATATTAATATAGCTGTTCTCTCTTAAAATCTTAAGAGCTCTTGAAACTGATGGCTTAGAGTAATTCATTTCTTCACTTACATCAATAGCTCTGACAAAATCCTGCTTATGAGAAAGGATAAGAATAGTTTCCAGATACATTTCACCTGATTCCTGTAAATGCATTATATAAATCTCCTTACAATATGTTCCTATACATTATAGCAGATTTACAGACAAATAGAACAATGTTGAGCTTTAGGAGCTGATTCAATGGCTGTTAATGAGCTTTTCTGACAGAAGGCATATTTCAGTAATGCTAAAAAACGATAATAAGACACAGGTTTCAAAAAGTTACTGTTGGCTAACTTTTTTCGAGTTAGCCATTGACAACTCAATAATTAATAGTAAAATAGTTATACGTAAGTTAGCGAGCGCTAACCAGTGAAGGAGTTGTTAGTTATGATGCCATTGGTACTTGCTCCTGTTGGAGAAGCAAACATCATCAAGAAAGTAGGCGGCAGCCAGGAAGTCAAACAGCATTTGGCTAATCTGGGTTTTGTTGTCGGCGCTGATGTAATGGTTATCAACGAGGTTTCCGGAAACGTCATTGTAAACGTTAAGGAAGCCAGAATCGCCATTAGTAAGGAAATGGCGCAGAAAATAATGATTTAACAGGAGGGGATAGAATGAAAACATTAAGAGATGCCGCAATTGGCTCAACAGTTACTGTTAAAAAAGTACATGGTGAAGGCGCCATCAAGCGCAGAATCATGGACATGGGCGTAACAAAGAACGTAGAGATCTATGTTCGTAAGGTAGCTCCATTAGGAGATCCAATTGAAGTAACTGTTCGTAACTATGAATTATCAATCCGTAAAGCAGACGCTGAAATGATTGAAGTAGCAGACTAGAAATATAGGGGGATATATTATGAGCATTAGAATTGCTTTAGCAGGTAACCCTAACAGTGGTAAGACAACATTATTCAATGCCTTAACAGGTTCAAATCAGTTTGTTGGTAACTGGCCAGGTGTTACAGTCGAGAAAAAAGAAGGAAAATTAAAAGGTCACGACGATGTAATCGTTACAGACTTACCAGGCATCTATTCACTTTCTCCATATACTTTGGAAGAAGTAGTTGCCAGAAATTATCTGATTACGGAAAGACCGGATGCAATCTTAAACATTGTTGACGGTACTAACCTGGAAAGAAACCTGTATCTGACAACACAGTTAACTGAATTGGGAATTCCAGTAGTAATCGCCATCAACATGATGGACTTAGTTGACAAGAAGGGTGACTTCATTAATGTTGAAGAATTATCAAGACAGTTAGGCTGCAAGATCGTTAACATTTCAGCATTAAAGGGAACCAATGTTGATGAGGCTGCGGAAGAAGCTGTAAAGGCTGCTCAGGGTACAAAGACAGTACCAATGCATACATTCTCAGGTCCTGTAGAACATGCCTTAGCTCACATTGAGGAAGTTACAGTTCATAATCTGCCTGAAGAACAGCAGAGATGGTACGCTGTAAAACTGTTTGAAAGAGATGAAAAGGTTCTTGAACAGCTGAAGCTTGATTCAACCACAAAGTCTCACATTGAAGCAGACATCAAGGCCTGTGAGGAAGAACTTGATGATGATGCTGAAAGCATCATTACCAATGAGAGATATGTATACATAGCTAACCTCTTAAAGGGTGTCTACAAGAAGCAGTCAGCCGGCAGAATGACAACTTCTGATAAGATCGATAAAATCGTTACTAACCGTATCTTAGGCTTACCTATCTTCGGTTTGGTAATGTTCGCTGTATACTGGCTGGCAATGGGCCCATTCGGAACATTCCTGACAGACTGGACAAATGATGTATTCGGTGGCTGGTTAACAGGCGGTGCCGCAAGCATCATGGAAAGCTTAGGCGCTTCTGAATGGCTGACAAGCTTAGTTTCAGATGGTATCGTTGGCGGTGTAGGTGCCGTATTAGGCTTTGTACCGCAGATGATCGTATTATTCTTAATGTTATGTATTTTGGAAGACTGTGGTTACATGGCACGTGTTGCCTTCGTAATGGACCGTATCTTCCGTAAGTTTGGCTTATCAGGAAAATCATTCATCCCAATGTTAATTGGTTCAGGATGTGGCGTTCCTGGTGTAATGGCTACCAGAACAATCGAAAATGAAAGAGACCGTCGTATGACGATCATGACAACATGTTTCATTCCATGTGGTGCCAAACTGCCTATTATCGCTTTAATTGCCGGTGCCGTATTCAATAAGGCATGGTGGGTATCTCCATGTGCTTACTTCATCGGTGTCGCAGCAATCATCATTTCCGGTATCATCTTAAAGAAAACAAAGATGTTTGCCGGTGATCCAGCACCGTTCGTTATGGAATTACCAGCATACCATGTACCATCAGTTACTAACGTATTAAGAGGAACATGGGAAAGAGGCTGGAGCTTCATCAAGCGTGCCGGTAGCGTAATCGTGTTATCTTCAATCGTAATCTGGTTATTGAACTCACTGTCATTTGAAGGTGGATTCCATTACTTAGGCGAAGATGGTGAAGGTGCTTCAATCCTCGAAAACATCGGTTCAGCATTTGCCTGGGTATTCGCTCCGTTAGGCTTCGGTACATGGCAGGCTGCAGTATCAACCATCTTAGGTCTTGTTGCTAAGGAAGATGTAGTAGGTACTATCGGTACTCTTATCTCAATGGAAGATCTGCCTGACTTGGTAGATGCCGGCGAAGAAATCATGGGTGTTCTTGATGTATTCTTCAACGGCAGTGCAATTGCAGCATTCTCATTCATGGTATTCAACCTGTTATGTGCTCCATGTTTTGCAGCAATGGGTGCCATCAAGCGTGAAATGAACAATGCCAAGTGGACCGCATTCGCTATCGGTTACATGTGTGTATTTGCCTATGCCGTAGCATTATGCATCTACCAGATCGGCTCAGCTTTAACCGGCAATCTGAATATCATTGGCTTGATCGTCGCAATCGCAATCATCGCATTTACAGTCTACATGCTGTTTAAGCCTTACCACGAATCAGAAAAACTGACTCAGGAAGTTAAGGTTAAGTAGTAAATCATTCTGAAGGAGGAATGTAAATGAAATTAATAGACATCGTCATAATTGCCTTGGTACTGTTACTTGTCTATGCATGTGCAAACAGTTTGTTTAAGGCAAAAAAAAGCGGCATTCCTTCATGTGGAGCCAAAGGATGCTCAGGGTGCAGTGGTAATTGTACTCTAATGATGCAGAAAAGAAATCAGTAAGTAACAGGGGATACAGTCCCCTGTTATTTTTATGCTATAATCACTATATGAAAAAAGATTTGAAAAGTTATTTAAAGACATTTAACAATATTTATGAGTGTCCTAACTGCGGTAAGGAAGTCAATGTGCGCTATGGTGTAATGAAATGTGAAAACTGCGGTAAGGAGTATTTTGTAAAGCGTAAGTTCATCAGTGCAGTCGTAATAGTTTTTATGTTTCTGGGACTTTCAGAGCTGTTCTGGAATGGTAACTATTTTGGAGGGGATGCGATGATTAATTCGCTGGCCCTTGTTGGACTATTATTAATTGGGAACTTTGTGGTCGGATATCTGTTGTTCCGCTTTGTACCGGGTGGAGTAATGGAATATGAAGAAGTAACAGATA
>JAFUCG010000018.1 GCA_017459795.1 Erysipelotrichaceae bacterium
ATAAAATAACCTTCTAATACGTTAAAGGAACTACCTGAATGATAGGTAGTTCCTTCATTTTTTAATCCACACCAGGTGATGGCTACTGTCCACACCAGTTAGTGCTTCTTTTTTTCACTCCACACCAGTTGGGGGAGTCCCATGAAATAAATAATGTTGAATTCATCGCTGAAGACGCTAGTAAGGCGCTAAGAAACATTGTTAAGAGTGATGACATCGATGTATTGGTAGTTGACCCGCCACGCACCGGTTTGTCTGATGACTTCCTAAAGACCGTAATGAGCGTAGACATTGAAAAGATCGTTTACGTATCATGTAACCCGGCAACTTTAGCTAAGAATCTGGATGTTCTGCAAAAAAAATATGAAATCAGACTGGTGAGACCGTTTGACATGTTCCCGAACACGCCGTTAGTCGAAGTTTTAGTGTTACTTGTTCGTAAATAATATTTAAACCAAACCAAATAATTTGCCGATGATGTGTATTACGATGGCGACCAGACAGAAGTCAGTACTTACCATTGTGTACATGCTGTTGAAGACACCGCTGGTAAACTGCCAGTAGAAATACGGCAATATGGCAATTAACAGACCCTGAAGGATGCTGGAAACAACAGCTCCTTTTTTTCCGCCTGCAGAGTTACCGAAGACAGCTGCCGTAGCGCCAGCGTAGAAGCATTCGCTGATACATGGCACTAATAAAACATTAGTAAACAGCGAGAAGATTATTGATGTGGCACAACAGGTAATTGTGGCTGTCATGAATCCCAGTACGACCGCATTAGGTGAATACTGGAAAACAGTCGGGCAGTCAAGAGCCGGGACACTGTCAGGAACAAGCTTCTTGGAAATTCCTTCAAATGCGGTAATGATTTCATTTACCATCATCCTGACGCCATTCATCATGATCCATATGCCGGCGCCAAAGGTAACCGACTGTATAAGCAAATATAATGCCAGACTGTCAGTAAGCTTCAATGAATTCTTAATGAAGTCAGGCCCCATTACTGCTAATATGATCAGATACATAATTAACATTACTAATGAAGCTGATAATGTGGTGTCACTGGCAAAGCCAAGCCATTTTGGCAGTTTTACTTCTTCGCAAGAGTCTTCAGGATTACCAATCTTGCTGCTGATCTTAGTACACAGCCAGTAACCAACAGAACCGAACTGACCTATGGCAAATGGGACATTACCGGTTATCTTTCTCATCTGTTTCTGGTTGATGGCAGGTGATAATGTTAGTAAAATGCCCGCTAATACTGAACCTAACAGAATGATGGTAATGTCATTAAACTTTAAAGTCTTTAAGCATACTATCAATACTATCGCAATGTAAAGAATGTGATGACCTGATAGGAAGATGTATTTGAATCTGGTAAATCTGGCTAATACAAAGTTAATCAGGAAAGAACCTAAAACAATGTAGCCGATCAGATAGGCAAAATCCTGTTCAAAGGCATCGGCAACATATGGATTGGTAAGAGGTACGACACCAGTTGTATTCATTCCTTTCTGAAAGAACAGTAATAATGTTGACGTTACCGAAGTAACAAGAGAAGAACCTGCGGACATGATGATTAAACCCATTATGGTCTTAATGGTGCTTGTCAGGGTTTCGTTGAATGACTTCTTCTGTAAAACCATGCCGATCAAAACAACGATGCCCATTACAACCTTGGCATCGGTTATTATGTTAATGATCAGATTCAAGAATTCTTTCATGTCACTTCTCCAAAAAATAATATTCGGTTAAGAATATTATTTATACTTATTAATAAAATTTTCAAGTTTGGCCAGGGCCTGTTTTATTTCATCTAAGGAATAAGCGTAGGATATTCTGACATAACCTTCGCCAGCTTCACCAAAGGCATTACCAGGTACCAATGCCAGATTTTCTTCATCCAGCAGCTTTTCACAGAATTCCTCACTCTTTAAACCAGTGATCTTGATTGAAGGAAAGACATAGAAGGCTCCCATAGGCATGTGGGTCTTTAAACCAATTCTGTTTAATTCCTTTACGATATAGTTTCTTCTCTGCTTGAAACTTGTAAACATTACCTCAATGTCATTATCGCCATTATTGACGGCTTCAATTGCAGCATACTGGCTAGGGGTAGTGGCACACATGATGGTGTACTGATGTATCTTTAAGGCCATTGATACAATGTCCTTATGAGCCAAAATGTAACCGACACGATAACCGGTCATTGAGTAGGCTTTGGAAAAACC
>JAFUCG010000193.1 GCA_017459795.1 Erysipelotrichaceae bacterium
CAGTGGAACAGCCGTGCCGCGGGCATGGTTGTAATATCATTGAATACTGGCGCATACATGGCTGAAATCATCCGAAGCGGCATTCAGTCAATTGATGGCGGACAGTTGGAAGCCTGTAAGTCAATAGGCATGTCATTCTTCCAGTCACTGGTTTATGTAATCATGCCACAGGCCATTAAGAATGCCTTCCCGTCAATTGGCAATGAATTCGTTGTAAACATCAAGGATACCTCAGTACTTAACGTTATCGCCATTACGGAACTGTATTTCCAGACAGTTTCCATTGCGGGCAGTAACTTCAAGTACATTGAGACATATTTCATCACTGCATGCGTATATCTGTTCTTAACAACTGTAGCTACAACTGTTCTCAACTTCGTTGAAAAGAAACTTGACGTAGCTGAAAGCTCAAATAGAAAAATGATTGTGGAGTCACATTAACATGGATGCAATATTAGAAGTAAGAGATCTGAAAAAGGATTTTATAAGTGAAAAGGTTCTTAAGGGAGTCAGCTTTGCCATCCATAAGAATGAGAAAATCGCCATCATCGGTACTTCCGGATGCGGCAAGTCCACGACTTTAAGATGCATTAACCTTCTGGAATATCCTACCTCAGGAGAGATCCTGTTCCATGGTAAGAATATTCTGGAAATGGATAACATTAATCAGTACCGTGCTTCTGTCGGCATGGTCTTCCAGAACTTCAATCTGTTCAATAACCTGACAGTTTTGGAAAACTGCGTATTGGGCCAGATGAAGGTTCTGAAGAGATCAAGAGAACAGGCAGTCGAAGAGGCCGAAAAGCAGTTAAGCAAGGTAGGCATGCTGAACTACATTTCTCAGCCGGTAACCAAGTTATCAGGCGGTCAGAAACAGAGAGTTGCCATTGCCCGTACCTTATGCATGAATCCTGAAGTAATATTGTTTGATGAGCCGACCAGTGCTCTTGACCCGGAAATGACCGGGGAAGTATTGGAAGTAATCAAGCAGTTGGCCAAGGATGGCATGACAATGATCATCGTTACTCACGAAATGAAATTCGCTGAAGGAGTAGCTGACAAGGTCCTGTTCATGGATCAGGGAGTCATTGTTGAACAGGGTAAGCCGGAAGAAATTCTGGAGAATCCAAAGGAAGAAAGAACCAGACAGTTCTTAAGAAGATTCATTGAAAAATAGCATTGTAAAAAGCATTTACAGTGTGTAAAATATTAAAGGTAAATCGTTGATACAGGATTATTAGATACCGTAGGTTTATAGAGAGACAGCATCTGGTGCAAGCTGTTAACTGAAAATATTGAAGCTACCTGTTGAGTGCAATGAAAACATTGACGTGTGTCCGCGTTAAGGACCAATTAAGGTGCATGTATTTATTACATGAAATAGGATGGTACCGCGATAATTCGTTCCTGTATTGTTTTACAGGAACTTTTTTATGCCTGAGGAGGAAAATATGAAGAATTTATCAAGTGATCAGATCAGAAGAATGTTCTTACAGTACTTTGAGGAAAGAGGCCACATGGTTGAACCAGGGGCTTCATTAGTGCCTCATAA
>JAFUCG010000194.1 GCA_017459795.1 Erysipelotrichaceae bacterium
CTCAGAACCATAAAGGTAACCGGCTGCTGTTCCTCAAAGCTGCCATCTTCTAACTTATATGAACCTGCCCATAACTTCTGAAGATCCATTTTCTGTGCACTTACAGGTGTTGGGTCTGGATCATCGTATTCAATAGTCTTGGTTTCACCAGTTCTGGTATCTGTATACTTCATGGTTGCTCCAGTATTTGTTTTAAGTGTATAAGGTGGATTACCTTCTTCATCAGCAGCTAACAAATACTTTCTTTCATTTTCATCCAGATCACTGTACTTTGTTGTTCCATTTTCCAGGTCTGCGATTAAGTCCAAAGTATATTCACTTGGATAGACTATAAAACTATAGGAATATGTAACATTATCTAGCAGAACTCCTGCTGATTTTAAATCCCAATCTACTGATCCGTCGGTAAATGTAGCCTTTGGTGGAGCAACATTATAGAAATCTGTAGCTTTATCCCATTCAATCTTTAATAAACCATTTTTGATTGTACCTGGATAAGTTGCAGTTTTTGTTGTTTCTCCATCTTGCCATGATATTACAACATTAGAACCATTCTGGGTAGCAGTGTAATTTTTCTTAATATTATTGACGGTCATTTCAAAAGAACCATCATTATTAACATTCCATGCCATCCAATACTTGTATGAGCTTTCATCAACCTCTAACAATTCTGCAATTTCTCCAGAAGTCTTTTCAACATGATTGGTAGTACCATCAGAAATACCAACTTCAGCTATACCTGCTGTGCTGCTGATACTTGAAGCAATCGTTTCAAACGCTTTTGCAAGTGAAGCAGAGTCAGATGCATTGAAGAAATATGGTCTGGCAGCAGCAGTTAATGTAGTGTTGTCATATGATGTGTTTGTTGTTCCATAAGCATAGTTAGTTAATGCTCTCAGATAATCAGCATCTGTTCTTCCACCATCATAATTATACTTTGTAGTATCAGTACCAAACGCAAAAATGTTATATAATGTATATCCATTTGTAACAAGTGTTCTTGCATCATCCCTTGCATCAGTCCAGGCATAATGAGTATTACCCCTGGTTTCTTGGCCTCCAGTTCCGCCATTTTCGCCAGGCATTGTTGGAACACCGTCTGTAAGGAATATAATTGATACGCTCTCATTTGGCTGAGCCTGTTTATACTCATTGGCAACACTGTTTGCTCTGGCTAAAGCTGCTCCCCAGTTAGTGCCACCTACTGCACTAAGACCATTTACTACTCCATGTAACTGTGTTCCATTAGTCTGATATGTTGGATTAACACTTGGACTTACAAGGGTTCTTAAATAGCCATAAGTACCGTTATTCTGTGTACCGGCAAATGTAACTATGGAAATTTCAATAATATCTCTTAGCGAAACACCATCTTCTGTGGTTACATCTTTATTGTTTGCCAACAACAAATCAATCAGACTATTTGTGGCTGTCTTAGTCTCAGCAAGTCTTGTTCTGTTTGTCCCAGGAGCATTGTTTTGTACCATACTACCAGAAGTATCAATTACAAGAATTACGTTAGACTTGTTGACAGTTGTGGTCGTTTCTGTAGAAGCATCACCCGTAACAGTCAATTCCAAAGTGTATGTCCCATTATTATTTTCTGTTAGGAGCTTGCTATGTGCCGGTGTATCACCAGCAGCAGCACGTACCTCACTTCCGCCAATACTGGTCGTATAAAGTACGCCAACGCACATTAATAATGACAACAGTAATTTGGCAATCTTTCTAGAAAATTAGTTCATATATTTTTCCCCCTTCAAAGAGTATACTTCATCATAATCAATATATGATGAAATCGCATGCATGCACATAAAAAGCACACATTTTATCAATATTATAATATCACATTTATATTAATGATTAATACTGTTTTTTTTTTGACAGTATGGTATGTCTTTCTTCAAACACATTACTTTTTCATCTTAACACAGTATAAACATTATCAAGATACACTTAATTCTAACATTGAGTCTTATGATTTACATCACCTGTATTTTACGTCATCTTAAAGTATTTCTCATCAACGCCCTTTTCCACAAGCTGAATTTTGATCTGCAGAATGAATTCCAGAATCTTTCGGCCGGTAGTATCCTTATATTCCTCATTAGCGAAGATGGAAAGATTTGTGCAATTGCCCCAGATATATCTGGTATCGCCGTCAGAGATCACAATTTCATTCTTTGCATAGACGGTATCTTCTATGTTTTCTATCTGATCAAGATCATTGTTCTCAAGAAATTTCTCACCTTTCTGAGCAATATCAACAATTTCATTTGGATTAATGGTGTAGTTTTTTGTACCGTCCTTATCAGAACAGATGACATTGTTATCCTTACGGCCTATCAAGGCTATGAAGCAGTCTGTTCTCTCACTCTGCGTCTGTAAGCTGAATACCCTGCCTTCAAGCATGTATATGGAAGTCTTATACTTGGCATATCTGTTAAGATCCTCATTGTCCGGCTGATGATCAAGTCTGGTCAGATCACTGTTATGTTTCAAATCTGCCAGTTTGACAAACTTAGCCAGTTCATTTCTTCTGACTCTCTTGATATATCGATAGTAATCCTCGCCCTCTTTATGGGTAAGTAAGCGTAAGGCTTCCAATACTTCATCATTAAACCCTATCTCTTTCAGATCATCTATTGTATAGTCACTGTCTTCAACAACATCATGCAGAAGTGCCACTACGGTACTGTCTTCGTCAATCATTGACTCAGCTACATGAAACGGATGGAATACATATGGTAATCCACCTTTATCCTTCTGATCCTTATGGGCTTCAAAACAGATTTTCATGGCCTTTTTGGTCATTTCGGTATAAATCATTATTCATCATCTCTTTCTAGTAATATTATACTATAATATGATTATGAATTTACCTGAGCAGTATTTAAAGAATATGCAGGAGCTCCTAAAGGATGATTACGGCAGTTATCTTAACTGTATGAATCAGCCTTCTTTCAACGGGTTAAGAGTCAATACTCTGAAAATGTCCGTTGAAGAGTTTCTGAAGACAAATCCATTCCATCTTACACCTGTACCATGGTGTGAGAATGGCTTTTACTATTCAGAAGAAGATGATCCTTCTCATCATCCTTATTATAATGCTGGGCTGTATTA
>JAFUCG010000019.1 GCA_017459795.1 Erysipelotrichaceae bacterium
TGATGAAAAGGCCGGGGAAATGGCCAGGGAAATTGCCAATGAGTATTATGTTTCAGATTATAAATACATTGACAGATGCGTACTTAAGGCCAGAATCATCACGGCATTATTAGAAGATGACGACAGTACCGTAACTGTAAACTATGTCATATCCGTAAAGGGTTATGTTGATGTTTCAATTTCCAATCAGATGCTTTACTACTATGAAAATGATGTTCTGGTATTAAGCTCACCGGTTGTAACTGGTGATCAGGATGATCCGGATTACTATACGCCTACAGGCACTTTCAAAGTCAGAAAGAAAGACGTTGACTGTGTCTTAAGAGGCGAGGATTATGTTGAAAACGTTGATTACTGGATCGGCTTTGACAGTACCGGTACGATATATGGTCTACATGATGCTTCTTGGCGTAGTGAGTTCGGTGGTGACATTTATCTGACAGACCCATCGCATGGCTGTGTCAACATGCCAACCGATAAGATCGCTGAATTATACAAGCGCATTCCAATGGGTGCAGAAATCTACATCCACGAATAGAAATGAATTGAATTTTGATTTTTAATACTTTATAATCGTTGTATCGACGTTGAAGGACAGGAGTAGTGTTGACCCTTACTTAAAGAGAGCAACCGTTTGGTGGAAGGTTGCAGAAGGAAACATGAAGGTCGGTCTGGAGTTGAACATATGAAACTATTAGTATGTTCCGTTGCTGGCGTTAACAGTTTAAGTGAAAAACAAAGGTGGTACCACGTTCAAGCGTCCTTGGGAGGGCGCTTTTATTTATTTAGGAGGGATTTATATGTTGGATCAGAAGTACAATCATAAGGCTGTCGAAACAGGTGTTTATGATGAATGGCTGAAAGAAGGTTACTTCACAGCCGGTGACATCAGTAAGAAACCATATAGCATGGTTATTCCGCCGCCAAACGTTACAGGCATGCTGCACATGGGCCACGCCTGGGACTTTACATTAATGGATATCATTACCAGATATAAGAGATTAAAGGGCTATGACGTATTATCATTACCTGGCATGGACCATGCCGGTATCGCAACCCAGGCTAAGGTAGACCAGAGATTAAAGTCAGAAGGCATCAGCCGTTATGACATCGGAAGAGAAAAGTTCCTGGAAAGAGCTTGGGAATGGAAGGAAGAATATGCAGGGCACATCCGTAAGCAGTGGGCTGCCATGGGCCTTGGCTTTGACTATTCCAGAGAAAGATTTACCCTTGATGAAGGCTTATCAAAGGCTGTAAGAAGAGAATTCGTACAGCTATACAATGAAGGCTTAATTTATCAGGGCGAAAGAATCATCAACTGGGACCCGGTTGCTCAGACTGCCTTAAGTAACATTGAAGTTATTCACAAGGACACCAAGGGTGCCATGTATACCTTCAAGTATGATGTTGTTGAAACAGGCGAAACCATCAATGTTGCTACAACCAGACCGGAAACCATGTTCGGTGATGTTTGCGTTGTTGTTCATCCGGATGACGAACAGTATAAGGACATTGTCGGCAAGCACGTAATCAACCCGGCTAATGGTGAAGAATTACCGGTAATCGCTGATGAATACATTGAAATCGGTTTTGGTACCGGTGCCATGAAGTGTACTCCTGCTCATGACCCTAACGACTTCAAGTTAGGTGAAAAGTACGGTTTCCCAAAACCTGTATGTATAAATCCTGACGGTACAATGAATGAACAGGCAGGTGAATATAATGGCTTAGACAGATTCGAATGCCGTGAAAAACTGGTAAACAGAATCAGGGAAGAAGGCCATCTCGTTAACATTGAAGAAATCGTTCACCCGGTTGGCCATTCTGAAAGAACAGATGCCATCGTTGAACCATATCTGTCAAAGCAGTGGTTCGTGAAGATGAAGCCATTGGCTGACGCTGTATTAGAAAAGCAGAATGATCCTGAAACAAAGATCAACTTCTACCCAGAGAGATTTGAAAGAACCTTTACCCAGTGGCTGGAAAACATCGAAGACTGGTGTATTTCCCGTCAGTTATGGTGGGGACACAGAATCCCTGTCTGGTATCATAAGGAAACAGGTGAATTATATGTTTCTGAAACAGATCCAGCAGATCCAGAAAACTGGAACCAGGATGAAGATGTTCTGGATACCTGGTTCTCAAGCTGCTTATGGCCATTCTCAACCTTAGGCTGGCCGGATGATACAGCTGATTTCAGACGTTATTATCCAACAAGTACCCTGGAAACAGGTTATGACATCATTTTCTTCTGGGTAGCCAGAATGGCATTTACTGCCAGACACTTTACAGACAGCTATCCATTCAAGGATGTACTCATTCATGGTCTGATCAGAGATGATCAGGGCCGTAAGATGAGTAAGTCATTAGGTAATGGCGTTGACCCTAGAGATGTAATTGAAAAGTATGGCGCAGACAGCTTACGTTTCTTCTTAACAACTAACTCTACTCCAGGTCAGGACATGCGTTACATTGAAAGCAAGGTTGAAGCAAGCTGGAACTTCATTAACAAGTTGTGGAATGCCAGCCGTTTCGTAGAAATGAACCTCGGTGATTTCGGTTTGGAAGACATTGATTTAAGCAACCTCAATAACATTGACATCTGGATGCTTGATAAGCTCAATAAGACCATTACTTCCGTTACCGCAAACATGGACAAGTATGAATTTGCCTTAGCCGGTAATGAAGTTTACGATTTTGTATGGAATGACTTCTGTAACTGGTACATTGAATTAACCAAGTCAACACTCAATTCAGATAACCCTGAAGTTGTCAAGGCTACCAAGAGTACCTTATTAACAGTATTATTAGACATCATGAAGCTGTTACATCCATACATGCCATTTGTTACGGAAAACATCTATGCATCATTACCACACGCAAAGAAGGCATTATGCATTGAAAACTATCCTGAAGTAAGAGACATTGATACATCTTGCGTTAAGGATGTTGAAACACTCATCGATGTAATAACCGGTGTAAGACAGTTAAGAGTTGACTATAACATCAAGCCATCACTTTCATTTGACATAGCCATCGCTGACAGTGAATCAAATAACATTCCTGTTGAAAAGGAAATGGCTAACATGTTAAGCAAGCTGGCTAAGGTTAACTGGGTTGAAAAGCTGGAAGGCGATTTAGTAGTCAGACCATTGACTAACGGTTCCCTGATTGTTGACATGGGTCAGATCGTTGACTATGAAGCTGAAAAGATCAAACTGGAAAAGGAAAAGGGCAGACTTGAAGGTGAAATCAGAAGAGGTGAAGGAATGTTGTCAAATCAGAACTTCATTTCCAAGGCACCGGCTGCCAAGATCGAACAGGAAAAGGCCAAGCTGGAACAGTATAAGCAGCAGTATGCCGTTGTCTTACAGCAGTTGGAAGAAATCAAAAATAAATAGTAATGAGAGCACAGTCAGAAATGGCTGTGCTTTTACTATGCAAGGTGGTAAAATCAAAACATGAATAGTTTAATAGTAACAATTGACAGCAAGGACATTAACGAATTAAGAAGGCTGTATGATGCTTCTTTCCCGGATGATGAAAGAATACCGTTTGACAGAGTGCTTTCTTCATTATCCCAAGACAGGATAATGAGAGCGTATTATGACGAAGATAATCTTGTTGGTCTGACAGTGGTGTTCTTATGTGATGACTTGGCATATCTCAGTTACATATGCGTAGAAGAGAACATCCGTCACAAGGGATACGGTTCTCAGATAATAGAGTGTATAAAAGAAGTATATAAAGACTATAGAATAGTATTGGACATAGAAGAATTAATAAAAGGCAGTGATAATTACATAGAGAGAGTAAAAAGAAAGGAATTCTATCTTAATAACGGTTTTAAGGAATCAGGAGTTTTCTACTATTTTTACCACGTAAATTATGAATTATTGGTCTGGAATGGTGAAATTTTTAAGGAAGATTGGCAGAAAATCATCGAAAAACACTGGGGTAAGATAGCAAAAAAAGCAATTTACAAAACAAAATAAAAAAAGTTTTAAAATTAAAAATGTTAAAAAGTCCTTTAAACAAAGGACTTTTTGAATGCCGCCAAAAAAAGAGTAAAAAAAGTTGGAAAAAAAATAAAAAAATGCTTGCACAAAATCAGGGGTTGTGGTAGATTAAATAGGCACCACGAAATGCGGTGCACAAATCAAAAATCCTGAATTAAGTAAGGACTTGTTCTTTGAGAAACAAACAGAAACAAACGTCAATTAAAACGAGTTTCGGAAGTACGGAAAAACAAAGATAGTACTAAGCGAACGCAAGAATTAGGAAAAAAATAAAGAGCTATAATAAATCAAACGGAGAGTTTGATCCTGGCTCAGGATGAA
>JAFUCG010000195.1 GCA_017459795.1 Erysipelotrichaceae bacterium
ATGTAATTTTTACTCATTATTGTGACAGTGACAGTGACAGTGAGGAAGCAGACTTCTATGGCGAAAACTCAGCAGTATTCGCTACAGATGGTTCTGAAATAACCATTACCGATTCTGAAATCAATACCGATGGCAAGCATGCCAATGCCGTATTCAGTTATGGTGAAGGATCTGTCATTAACATTTCTGACAGTGTCATTAATACAACTTCAAATAACTCTGGCGGATTAATGGTTACCGGCGGCGGAACAATCAACGCAGAAGATTTAAATATTGTTACTCAAGGTAATTCAAGCGCTGCCATCAGAAGTGACAGAGGAGGCGGCACTCAAAACGTTACCGGCGGCTATTATGAAACCAATGGCAAAGGCTCTCCAGTCATCTACTGTACCGCAGATGTTTATGTAACTGACGCCAAGCTTGTATCAAATGTCTCACAGGGCATTGTCATTGAAGGCAAAAACAGCGTTACATTAACAAATGTTGAACTGATCGCCAACAATACGCAGAAAAACAGTGACAAGAGTGACAAGTATCAGGCCATCAAGATCTATCAGTCAATGAGCGGTGATGCAGCAGTAGGTACCGCAACATTCAGCGCTGAAGGCGGTTCGATCACATCATTAAATGGCGGCATGTTCTGGGTCAGTAACACTTCAGCCGTAATCAATCTGAATAACGTAGCGTTCACTTACGCTGATGAAGACTTCCTGACTGCTGAGGCAGCCGGCTGGGGCAAAAGCGGCAGTAATGGCGGTAAGGTAACATTGAATGCCACAAGTCAGATCATGGAAGGTAACATCACAATAGATTCAATTTCATCACTTGTATTTAATCTGAATGCCAACAGTGAATATACCGGTGCCATCAATCAGAATGATGAAGGCGGCAATGTAAGTGTAACAATTGCACAAAGTTCTGTTTGGACATTAACCGCTGACAGTTACATTGATTCCCTGGATAATTATGGAACCATTAATCTGAATGGTCATTCATTATATGTAAATGGGGTGTTATATGAAGGATAATTGAAAGCTGCTAAGGCAGCTTTTCTTTTGTGCCATTGTGAATGTTTTTGCGAAGCAGTCTAAAATGGTGTAATCTTATATTGATGAGAACTTTATTGAAAGAGTTATTAGGAAAAGTTAATAAGATCATACTGGTCAGTCTCATCTGCATAACTAGTATCATTACGAAGGCAGATGTGGTTCAGGCAGACGGCTATACGATTCAGGCTGATCTCAGAAGTGACTACGTATATGCGGTAGACATTACCCATGATGTGGTGCTTTTAGATGAGCGCAGCAAGGAAACAATGTATCCCGCATCACTTACCAAGATGATGACCGTAATCGTCTGCATGGAACTTTATGAGGACTACAGCCAGGAAATCGAAATAACTGAGGAAATGTTGGCAGGCTTAAAGGAAGCTGACGCTTCAATAGCCGGTTATTCAGTTGGTGACAAGGCTACGGTCGCTGATCTTTTCTATGGCTGCATGTTGCCATCAGGTGCTGATGCCTGTAATGCCTTGGCCATTACCTTAAGCGGCAGTATTGATAACTTCGTAAAGCTCATGAATAACAAGGCCGTAGAGATCGGCATGAAGGATACCCATTTTGAAAATCCAACCGGCTTACATGACGATAATCACTATTCAACCTGCCGTGACATGGCAACATTAGTTGAATACTGCATTCAGAATGATGAATTCGTAAAGGTAGCTTCTACCTTGTACCATACTACTGATCCTACTCAGAAGGATCCTGAGGGTATTGAACTTGTTTCATTGGCCATTAATGGGTTCTTAAGAAGAGACTTGCCTTGCCCGGGGCTTGTTGGCGGTAAGACAGGCTATACGGATGAGGCCTTGCAATGCATTGGCTTATGGGCAGAATATGATGACATGACCGTCATCGTCATAACATGCCATGGCTTGGGTGTTGATGGCATACCGGCTCATTTTGGCGATGCCAGTCAGATACTGGAAGTAGCTGACAAATGCGACTATCAGAAAGTAACTGAGGAAGGGCAAGTTGCCGGTACCGTTACCTTCAAGCACATGTTCTCTGAAGAATCTTATGACATCACCTGTAAGGAACTGTATTATGACATTCCTTATGATGAAGATGTAAAGGTATATACAACTTTCGAAGATGTCTATGAAACAGATACAAAGGAAAGGGAACAGTCAGGGAAACTGATCGTAAGCGTTGATGATCAGATCATTTATCAGAGGAATCTGAAGATAACCATTCCAAAGGACAAGAACCTGTTAGCCAGGTTCATCAAATCACTCCAGAACGTATTCAGATAAAAGCCGTACTTAACTTGACGGCTTTTCTTTTTAGTGCTGACTGATTGGTGTTGTCCAGTAGTTCTGCTGGTAAAGGTCAGTGAACTGGTAAGTTGCACTTACTTCATAATCAGAAATGTCAATATCGCCAATGTGGATTTCACCATTTACGGTCAAGGCATCATTGAAGAGGAACTGGTCAACGAATTCACCATTAGGTCCATAGTAGTCACAGATGAAATCAAGTACATCACCATCAGTTAATTCAGTCAGATTTTTTGCAACTACATCAACGTCATCGTAACAGTAGGTAGCGCCAGAAATGAATCCTTCAGGCTTTTCATCAGTGAATGTGACTAATAAGTCAGCTTTTTCACCGTTCAGTAATACAGGGATTCTGCCATCGATGCGGTAGCTGTTATTTTCACCGGTTGTGGTTGAAAGATAATAATATGGAACAACGATCCATTTCTCTTCATCACAGCTTAAGGCCAGCCATGTGTCACCGCCACTTTCAAGCAGGTTATTGTTATCATCGATTTCAAATACGTTATCGGTACCTAAGTTGATGTATCCGCCATATTCATCCTTGACGAATACATTGAGCTTCAGATCGTCTACTTTTTCCCACTGTTCATCAGTAAGATGAATCTTGCCGTCTTTCCAGGTTAAATCAGCGTCAAAGTGATTGTCTGCGACATATTGAGCTACTCTGTCCAAATCACCGCTTCTGGCGCCTAATAAGGCCTGTAAGCCATAGGACAGTAAGGTACTGTAGTTATTACCTGATGACTGACCGCTGTCACCACCCATGAACAGTGATAACAGATCCATTACGGCATCACCGGATGACTGTGAAGAATAACTGCTGGTTGGATAATCGCCTAATAATGAAGCATATGGGCTGTTAGATCCGCCTGATGATACCAGACCACTTGTCTGATATGTGGCAAAGCTTCTGATGCATTCCATGTAATCTTCATCCATGTCGATTGCCTGGTAGTTCTTTAATACGTTATTAATATACTTGGTTGAGCGGTATGGGAAGTAAATTGAAATGCCATACGAATTGCTCATGTCAGTAGATGTATTGTTATATTTGATGCAGCTTAATAGTGAAGCTGTCAGATCCATGGCTTCATCAGTCTTGATCCTGCTGGCCATGTCGACTAAGTCAACCAGATCAACGCCTTGAGAAGTTGCGAATTCTCTGGTATTGCTTCTGGCCTTGGCGATGGTCTGATATTCCTGATTGTTGATCATGGTGTTTGCGGATTGGGCAAAGGCTGTTAACTTTGATGGAATTGAATATTCCAGTTCAGCCAAGTCAACAACGGAAAGGGTAGCGCTCTGGCTAGGAACCTTCTGAGCAGACATGTCAACGAAGTCATCTGCGATGTTCTTGCCGATTTCAATGGTGCTCATTGAAGTGTTCTGGGAAAGCTTGGTCAGCCAGTTTGTATAATACCAGCCAATTCCTGGTTCAGCTTCTTCAGAAGCAATCATGTAGTCAGCGTGTTCAGCTAACATTAAGCCATTTTCCAAAGTTGCCATTAAGCAGCAGTCAAAGCCGATGAAATCATAAGCGATGTTTGAAGCTGTTAAGGCCTTATCGATTTCGGCATAACTCATGGCAGGAGAGTTAGGATACTTTAAATCATAACCGTAACCGCCGATTGAACCTGAACCGTGATCCCAGAAAATCAGGCCGTATCTGTCAGCCGGATAGTTTTCCGTAGACCAGTCAATGAAACTTAATAAGGTGTCAGGGCTTACCATTGAACCGTTACCGGCATTAGCTACCAGACAGTCGATCTGTCCGTTGCCTAATACCTTATAGATCTGGTTGGCCTGGGTTGAAATGCCCTGAATATGCCACTTGGTTGTACCACCTGTATAAACTAACAGGTTGACGTTATCGGAAAGGGTAGCTGTGGCCATTTCCTGTAAGTCATAGGAAGCCATGGCAGCCTTACTTTCAAGGTCGGCACCACACATGAATACCATGAGGGTAATGACATCCTGGCCATTACCTTTGATGGCTGTTCTCTTGGCTCTGGCACCATCTAAGACGCCGGTGTCAAGCTTCTTGGTGTTATTGGCTAAATTCCACTGTCTTGAATACTGGGAATTACTGTTATAGTAACCATAACCACCGGCTCTGTGTATATCTTCATCGTCTTTGTCACAACCGCTTAAACTCATCAGCAGCATGCCTAGGACAAGGAAGATGGATAAGATCTTTTTCAGTCTGTTACTTCTCATTTTCATCATTTCCTTCATTATTGAGAACCTTGTTAAGGATGTTCTTCAGGATTCCACCTGATTCCTTATTAGTTGGCTTGTCACTGTTTAAACCGGAACCTCTTCTGTTGATTGTTCCTTTACCGTTGACAATGTTCTTCTTTCTTGAAATTGGTTTATTACTCATTTGGTGCACCTCCATTCAACTTCTTTATAATTCTCTTAATTAACGCAGCCTTTTTCATCGTATCGTAGTATTCTTCGCTGTCTCTGGCAATGTTAGAGAAAGGGTTGATCCTTACTCTGATGCTCTTAAGCTGCGGGTTATCGAGAGTTATGAACAGATTAATGTCCACATTGTTTTCCTTGTCTGCCTGATAGCTTCTGGTGATCTCAACATCCTTAATGTCCTTAACCGGTATAAGGTCAGCGTTTTCCTTAGCAAGATCATCTCTCTTGGATAAGGCAAGGAATTCTCTGTTTTCATCTACGAATAATGAATAAGCTCCCTCAATAAGCTTTTCCATTTTCTTCTGACTTAACATTTCCTGATTGTTACGGCGATAATCCAGATGCTGCTGTACTTCTTCCAGATTCATTTCTGCCAATGCCTTTTCAGAAAGGAAAGGGGATATCTTCTTGACGCAGTCTCTGCACATTACTCCGTTCTTAATTGACACACTGCCATATAAACTCAAAGGATTATGGCATATTATGCAATCCTGACGTAATGCTTCCATGTAGCACCTCCATTTATTATTAAATGTTTTTATAATCACATTTTAATATCTTTTTGCCCAATATTCTATAAAAAAAATAAGCGGGTATTTAACCCCGCTTACTGTTTGTAGAATTTCATGTTGTCGAAGTAACGTTTCATTACGTCGTTGAATTCCTGCCATAAGGTTTCTTCGTTTTCCTTACCGGCATTTCCAACTTCTTTCCACTTGTTACGTAATGCCTTCATGCTGTTAACTTCTTCATCGGTAAATTCGCTTCTTGCCAGATTCAGCTTAGCATCTGCGATGATCTGCTTCTTTGCTTCTGTTCTTTCAGCTAATGTTTCCTTTAAGTTATCATAATATGCATTTCTTGCTGCATAGAATGCTTTTCTTTCAGCACTGAATTCCTTCCAGAGATTGTCATCGTTATCTCTGCCAGCGCTTCCTGTCTTCTTCCATTCATCCATGATTGTATTGAAGGCAGCTGTCTTTTCCTTGATGTTTTCAATCAGGTTAGCTTCCTTGATTCTGGCAATTAATGATTCCTTGGCTTCCTTGTTCTTATTGAACTGTTCAGTCAGGTTTTCATAATAAGCTTTTCTCTTATCATGGAATTCGTTTCTGATGGCACTGAATTCTTCCCATAATGCATCATCAGTTTCCTTTTCAGCTCTGCCGGCTGCTTTCCATTCTTCCATCAAGTCATTGAATAATGTGCCTGCTTTTTTCATGTTTGTCTGTTCAAGAGCTTTCTTGGCTTCTTCAATTAAAGCCTTCTTCTTGTCTTCAACTGATGAATAAGCTGCAGTAACCTTTGAATTGATTGCGTCGATGAAACCGTAGAACTTATCGTTCATTTCCATATCGTACAGGGATTCTTCCTCACCTGATAGTCTACGCCACTGTTTTTTCAGTTCCTTGATCTGTCTTAATGCAGTTGTAGTGTTGTCGCTTTCTGCGAGCTGCTTAGCTTTTTCAACTAAGGTTTCTTTTGTAATATTCTGTCTTTCTTCCATATCCATTTACTCCCTTTTATATTATATATATAATTGACCTTTAACAGCAAATATTTTGTGATTTTTTTAGCTACTTTTTTTACCAGGTAACAATTATTATAGCATATTAATTGATATAAATA
>JAFUCG010000196.1 GCA_017459795.1 Erysipelotrichaceae bacterium
CTCTGGCATTGGCGCCCTTTTCCTTTAACTTGTCAGGATATTCTCCTCTTAACTCTTCAACTGTAGCGGCTGGGTTGATTTCCAGGGCATTATAGATCTGGAAATCATTGTCACAGATGATTTCAAAAGGAATGTTGGCATCTTGCAATTCTCTTCTGACATGTTCGGTATCTGACTGCATAACCACAAATAACTGGTAGCCCTTTTCCTTAATGGCTTCATACTTTTCAGTTAATAAGTGTACATCGTAACGGCAGACCGTACAGCCGATGTAACGGATGACCCAGAAAATGGTTTTGCCTGTTATTCTGGTATATAAATCTACATTATCTTCCTTGCTGGTGTTAACGGTAAAATCAGGAAATCTCATTCCTTCGGTAAGTTTCATGACTGTAAGTCCTCCTGGTTTTATTATAAATATTAGCTGAAACCGGTTTAACTGAAATGCACGAAAAAACAACGCCATTGGCGTTGTTAATCCTGATAGTTGAATAAGGCATCATCGATTTTGCCCCAGGCTCCCTTATTGGCTCCTGAGCACTCAACGTGAATACCGCATGTTACCTTATCTCCAGCCTTGACATTTACATCATTAACCGTTGCCTTATGCCACTCGTTATAGGAAGTGATCGTAGTATTACCGGTAGCTACAGTTTCACCATTTACCTTGACGTAGGCATAAATGTTAGTATTGCCGGCATCGCCACCCATGATCGATATTTCAAAGCAATATGTACCGTCCTTGAGGTTTTCCACATCCTGTTCCAAGTCAAAGTTAACGCTGTTAGCCATGGCACTACAGAAATGGAAATGGTATTCACCAGATAAGGAATCAGTACTCTTCTTTTCAATGTACAGTTCATCAGCCTTGCCATTGTCAATTACCTTCCATTTGCCCATGTCACCGGTATCAAAATATGGATTATCAAGGAAATTGAACTTGATCATGGACAGATATAATACAGCCTGCTTGCCATTGGCCTCACCATGAATGGTATATTTCTTAACGCCGTTACTGCGTAATTCTTCTTCATTAATGTCTTCCCACTTGACGCTTACTTCCTGTCTGGAGTTATCAGACATGATCGCATAGACCTTTTCAGGCAAGACGACCTTTTCATTTAAGTCACAGCTTAAATAAGTATCCTCAACAGCTTCAACAGTAAGTTCAACAATGTTACCGGTATCAACCAGATTGAAGACTTTGAGTGACTCTAATGGGTAACCTTTTTCATCGAATAAGGCCTGATTATCAACGGCACTGCCGCCAAAATATCTTCCGGCATCATTCTTGTCATAGACTTTCGCATAACTGCTGGCCCAGCCGCTGCCATACTTCTCCCAAAGGGCCTTGTTTTCATCATATGAGTTTTGACCGACGGTTATCCAGGCTGGCTCCCAATAACAGACACCTATGCCCTTTTTCATCTGGCTTACCGTATCCATTACATCAATGATGGAATTAGCCTGGCCCTGTACAGAATAAGGATAATTCTTGACTACGGCACTTTCATCGGAAATGGTATTGCCAAAGAAGTCAGTATCATCGCCTCTGTAGGCATAGGAAGTCTCAATAACCATTACTTCCTTGTCGTATTTATCGGTAATGTTATCAAGTTCCTTTTTCAGATTATCTAATGTACCGTGCCAGTAAGGATAATATGAAGAAGCAAATACATCATAATCCAGGGCATAGTAAGCCAGCTTTGAAGCATAGGTTTCATAACTGCCGCTTTCCGGGTTGGCAAAGTGAACGGCAACCTTGGCCTTAGGGAATACTTCTCTTACGGCCTTAGAGCCTGAGATCATCAGTTTCAGGATCTTTGCCCAGATTGTTTCCCCGCACATGGCCCCGTTTGTTTCATTGCCGATTTGAACCATCCCGACATCTACCTTTTCTTTCTTTAATAATTCCAGAGATTCCTTAGTGAACTGGTATAATGCTTCAGCCTTTTCCTCTATTTCCATGTCCTTCCAGCTTGTTGGCACCATCTGCTTGCCAGGGTCAGCCCAGAAATCGGAATAATGGAAGTCAACCAACAGCTTCATGCCATACTTCGTGGCTCTCTTGCCGATTTCAACAGCGGTATTGATGTCATTATTGCCGCCGCCAAAGCCATTGCCGTTTTCATCAAACGGGTTATTCCATACTCTTACTCTGATGTAGTTGACGCCGCTTTCCGCCAATGTCTGGAATATGTCACACTCGTTTCCATCCCAGCCGTAAAACCTGACTCCTGAGTTTTCTAAGGAGATTACAGAAGAAATATCAACTCCTTTGATAAATCCTTCCGGTAAGTCCAATTTGCGCACATAGAGCGTTTCTGAGCTTTGTGCGATTGGATTTTCATATTTCTTACCACATGCACTCATTGTCAGTAACATGGCGATGGTAACTAAGATCACCATAAACTTCTTCATAAACTAAATGCTCCTAAATAATCTTATTGTTGGGAAAGTATTGCGATGGTATAGGCTGGAAGCGTTAATGTCTTATCCTTTAATTCTGCCTTGCCGTTAACGGCACTTACATATTCGCAATTACTATAGTCTCTTAGTTCTGACAGATCAACTGTCGCAGTGTTTTCCTTGTCAAAGTTAATGACAATGCAGATCGTCTTATCCTGCCAGGTCTTTTCAATGGCTATTAAGGTAGCCGTAGTCAGCTTATTGGCGATCTCATATTCGCCTCTGGCAATCTCAGGATACTTGTTACGCAGATAATTGACCTGCTTATGATAATTCAGCAATGAATTTTCATCCTTCTGTTGTTGCTTGACTCCAGGGTAGGCGTATTCTTCCTGTGTTGTTCCCTCTGGGTTCTTGCATAAGTCATCCATCTTATCGGAATCCCATAACATGGCTATGCGCTTGTTTTCATCCTTACGGGAGCCAACCATGCCTATTTCCGTACCGTAATAGGTATACATCGTGCCGTTTAACATTGCGGCTATGCCATAGACAAACTTGGTATCTTCTGTCTTGGTTCTTCCCATTGAACCGGTGATACGGTTAGTATCATGGTTATCCAGGAAAATGGCTGGAATATGACCATTGGCAATTGATACGGCATTTCTCAAGGCATTCTTATACTGTGGGATCGGCTTTAAGTTCTTAACGGTCTGAGCTAATAAGCCTTCACCCTGGGATAAGGAGAATAAGAAGAATGAATCAACGCCTGATTCATAGTACTTTCTGATTTCCACATCACTTGTCCAGGCTTCCCCAACGATGTAGCAGTCTTCCTTGATTGCCTTGGCTGCCTTGTTTATCCAGCTAAGAAATTCAACATTCTTTTCAATGTCATTGGTGTAATAGCTTGTTACGGCATCCAGACGGAAGCCATCAACGCCCTTGTCGATCCAGAACTTCATGATGTTGATTATCTCATCACGCACTTCTCTACAATCCAGATTAACATCCGGCATTGTATCAACGAATCTGGCCTCATAATAGACCCCATCTTTTTCCGCAAAGCCATATTGCGGTTCACTGGAGAAGTTATACCAGTTAAGATACTGGGAAATGGTTCCGTTCTTATAGGCATCCAAGCCCTTGATGAACCAGGAATTGAGATTTGAAGTATGGTTAACAACCAGGTCAATTATGATGTTTATGTCTCTCTTATGAGCCTCTTCACATAGCTTTTCAAAATCCTCAATGGTACCGTAATCAGGATCAATTGAGTAATAGTCTACGACATCGTACTTGTGGTAGGATGGCGAACGGTGGATCGGCATTAGCCAGATTCCGGTATAGCCCATCTCCTCAATGTAATCGAGTTTCTTGGTTACGCCATTGAGGTCTCCTTTCCTGTCACCATCAGAATCGTAAAAGGACGCAACGAAAATCTCGTAGATGTTTCTGTAGTTGTCGTCTACGATCTCCACTTTCTCCTTTTTCTTCTCACATGCTGATAACGGGAATGTCAGTAACAGTGCCATAAATATGATAATTACCTTTTTCATACACATCACCTCAGTAAAGACAAACGCAAAGAGTCTATTGAACAGTTTGCGTTTGTCTGCTTAATCAGTTTTCTATAAAAGATTATTTGTTGATTTAGGATCAAAGAAATGCATTACCTTGCCTTCGAATGTAATGTAGATCTTATGACCGTTAACCATTTCATCACGTTGCTGGTGAGTCAGGTTGATGGTTGGAACACGGACAATGATCTGTGTGCCATCTTTGGTCAATACGTGCAGGTGCAGTTCTGAACCCATCATTTCGTTAACCTGTACGGTACACTCAATGGTGTCATCTCTCTTTTCATCAGCCAGTACGATGTGTTCCGGACGGACACCTAAGATGATGTCTCTGGTATTGACATGCTTAGCTGTCAAATCAACGCCCTTGGCGCCATCAACATTGATCTTAGAGCCAAACGGTGTAACAAAGTAATCATTGCCTTCCCTTACTAACTTGGTTGGGAATGTGTTCATCTTTGGTGCACCGATGAATTCAGCTACGAATAAGTTTGCCGGCATGTCAAATACCTCCTCAGGAGTACCAACCTGCTGGATGTAGCCATCCTTCATGATGACGATTCTGTCACCCAATGTCATGGCTTCAGTCTGGTCATGAGTTACGTAAATGAAGGTCGTATCGATCTTCTGACGTAATAAGATGATCTCAGCACGCATCTGGTTACGTAA
>JAFUCG010000197.1 GCA_017459795.1 Erysipelotrichaceae bacterium
CAGTTGAATCTCAATGACTTCAGCATGCTGGTAATTGGACCAGGATTGGGCAGAAGCAATGATACGGAATACATTCTTGAGACTGCCTTGAAGAGTGAATTACCATGTGTAATTGACGCCGATGGTCTGTTCTTCTTAAAGAATCATCTCGATTTATTAAAGGTCAGAAAAGCCTTAACCGTTATAACACCTCATCTGGGTGAATATCAGAGAATATTTGACTATAAAGAGGATTCCATCGTTAATGACCTTATCAATATCAGTAAGGAATATGACAATACGGTCATTGTCTTAAAGGGCGAACATACCCTTGTTGCCTACCAGGGAAAGATCACTGTCAATACAACTGGCAATAATGCCCTGGCAAAGGGAGGCAGTGGTGATGTACTGTGTGGTGTCATAGGGGCCTTGTTAGCGCAAAGATGCGATATTGATTCAGTTGTAGCAGGTGTATACATTCATTCCTATGGTGCCGATAAATGGGTCGAAAACAACAGCAGCTATTCCTTAATGGCCAGCGACCTGATTGAAATGATCGACAAGGTGCTGTTTGAAATGACCAGGAGTTAGTTATGCTTGATTTATTTGTTTATATCAGAAACGTTGAAAACCTTGTTCGCTGTAATGATCCGGTTGTTACGGGAATCATTCTGGCTGACAGGGATTTTTCCAGCAGTAATGCCGGCTTGGAAAATGATGAAATAAGAAAGGCTGTGGAAATGATCCATGGCTTAGGCAAGAAGGCGTTATTAAAGGTTGACCGCTTATATTCACAGAAAGAGCTTGACTTGGTCAGGCAATATCTGTTGTTTTTGGCTGACTGTAAGGTTGACGGCATCATCTATACCGATTTAGGAATCAAGATGATGATGGAAGAACTAAACATAGGGTATAAGGGAATCTATGCTCCTGAAACCTTACTGACTGATTATTATGACATTAGCACGTTGAAGAATGATGGCGTTGATGGCTGTGTAATTTCCAAGGACATTCCTTTAAAGGATGTATTTGAAATCATTAATGAAGTTCCTGATTACTGCTATTTAAGGATCCATGGACCGATCCTGATCGCTTATTCAAGAAGAAAGTACATTACTTCTTATCTTGAAAAGTCAGGTGATTACAGTGAAGACTACTGGCTGGTTGAAGAATCAAGAGATAACAGGTTGCCATTAATTGAAAAGGAAAACGGCAGCTGGCTGTATGATGCTACATTACAGTCATTCAATGAGATCAGAAAACTCAATGAAACAGCCATGAAAGGGGCTTTGATCGATAACGTATATCTTTCAGATGAGTATACCTTGAAAACACTGAAACTGTATGAGAGTGTTTTAAATGGCAGTATTACTGCTGAAGAAGCAATAAATGAATTAAAAGAATTTGATGAAACAGTCAGGTATGCCGACATTAACGAATTAAAGGAAACCTGGCTTGATAAGGAGAAGGCATGAGAACGGAATTATTGGCACCGGCAGGTGATTTGGACAGACTTAAGACAGCTGTAATATATGGTGCTGATGCCGTTTATTTTGGTGGTAAGCAGTTTTCACTCAGAGCCAGAGCAAGTAACTTCAGCCTGGATGACATTAAGGAAGCTGTTGAATTTGCTCATTCATATGGCAAGAGAGTATATGTTACGGTAAACATCATTCCTCATAACAGCGATTTTAACGGTCTGGAGGATTATTTGAGACAACTTGAAGAGTTTAACGTAGATGCCATAATCTGCGCTTCTCAAGCCATCTGTGACCTTTGTAAAAGGGTTGCACCTAAACTGGAGGTTCACATCTCTACCCAGCAGACTACACTGAATTCCTATGCCATGGCTTACTGGACAAGTAAGAAGGTAGACAGAATCGTACTGGGCAGAGAAGTCACCTATGAAGAGTTACAGGAAATAATGCAGATAGCTGAGATTCCTGTAGAAGTATTCATCCATGGTGGTATGTGTGCGAATTTCTCAGGAAGATGTACCATTTCAAATGTACTGACCAACCGTGATGCCAACAGAGGCGGCTGTGCCCAGTCATGCCGCTGGAATTATCATTTATACCATGGTGATGATTTGCTGGATAAGGATGAATACCTGTTCTCACTTGGCTCCAAGGACATGAGTACACCTGACTTTATTGAAAGACTGTTGAAGGTAAATGTTGCTTCATTAAAGATTGAAGGCAGAATGAAGACGGCCTACTATATCGCCAGCATTCTCAAGGGGTACAGGTTATTGATCGACAGTTACTATGAAAACGGTAAGGTCAGTGAAGAAGATTTAAAGAAGGCAGATTACTATTTATCACTTGCCGCTAACAGAGATACATTTAACGGTTTCTATCCTGGTGTACCCAATGAAAAGGGACAGTTGTATAACTTCATAACGACCGCATCCCAGTCGTTCATAGCCAATGTAAAGAATTATGATGCTGAGACATCCGAAGCCATCATAGAAGTAAGAAATCACTTTGAAGTAAATGATGAGTTAGTGATCATGAATCCAAATGGTGATGATGTAAAATTTACAGTTAAGGAAATGTTTGATGAGAAAAACGAACCGGTGGAGGTAGCTAACAAACCAATGCAGCTGCTTAGAATAAAAGTACCGGTAGCCGTTAATGAATACACATTCATTCATAAATGAGAGGAGAAAATATGATAATTGAAGGAGCAATTGCCGTAAAGGCAGCGTTAAACAGCAGATACCGTAAGGTTTACAAAATCTACATTGCTGAAGACAAGCACACCAGTGACGTATCATATATTACCCAGCAGGCATATACCAACAGATTAACTGTTGAGAGATGCTCTAAGGAGAAAATCGACGAACTGGCAACAGGCAAAACCCATGGTGGTATCATTGCCGATGTTGAACCTCGTAAGTTTCAGGCCATCACTTCCTTGTTAACCAAGGAAAAACCTTTCCTGGCTCTTATTGAAGGGGTCGAAGACTCATATAACTTAGGTTACATCATGAGAAGCTTATATGCCTTTGGCTGTGATGGCATAGTATTACCAAAGAGAGACTGGAACTTTGAGGATGCCACAATGATCAAGAGCAGTGCCGGGGCCAGTGAATTCATTCCAATTCACTTATGCGATGACATGAATTCATTAATGCAGTTACTGCATGAAAATGATTTTGAAGTTGTCAGCGCCTACCGTGGCAAGAACTCAAAGAATCTGTATAATTCACGTTTAAGCGATAAGGCAATAATGATCTGTATTGGCGGACCTTTAAGAGGCTTATCAAGAGAAGTACTGGATAACTCAGACAAGTTTGTCTATATTCCATACGCCAATGATTTCCGTAATGCCTTAAATGCGGCCAGTGCAGCTGTAGTCATGGCTTCTGAAGTATTCAGACAAAATCATAAGGGTGACTAGATTTAATGAAGACATTAATTAGGAATGTCAGATTATATCCCGATGAAGAAAGCTGTTATGAGAATGGCAACATTCTGCTTTCTGATGGTAAGGTAATTGGATTAAATGTTGAAACATTTGATGATGATACTAAAGTAATTGACGGCAAGGGCATGAATCTTTTGCCTGGTTACATAGACGTTCATGTTCATGGCGGCTATGGCCTTGATTTTTTAGAGCAGCCTGAAAAATGCCCTGAAGTATTTTCATTTAATACCGTTAAGGAAGGCTGTACTGCATATCTTGCCTCATTTGTCTGTGGCAATAGACAAAAGCTGGTAAATGCCATGAAGTGTTACCGCAAGCTCGATTTCAAGGGAGCAAAGTGTCTGGGCGTTCACATGGAAGGACCATTCATTTCACCTGACTACAAGGCTGTCATGGATCCTAAGACAATAAGATTACCGGACAAGGATGAATTCCTAGAACTAATTGATGCCAGTGACAATAACATCAGACAGATGACCATTGCTCCTGAAATGCCAGGTGCTCTGGAGATCATAGAATATGGCGCAACCCATGGCATAAACATGATGATGGGACACAGTGGGGCAACTACCGAGGAAGCATTAAAAGGTATTGAGAAAGGTGCCTTTGGCTTAACTCACATGTATAACGCCATGAGCCAGCATGAGCACCGTAATCCTGGTCTTGTTACTGCGGGAATGTTGAATGAACAGTTAATCTGCGAAATGATATGCGATGGCTTCCATGTTCATCCTGATGTTGTAACAGCTACTATTAAGAAGATGAAGGATCAGATTGCCTTAGTAACTGATGCTTCATTAATGCGTGGCTTACCTGATGGTGATTACATCTTTTCAAGTTATGAAGTACATAAAAACGGCATTAAGGCTCAGGTAAAGGAAACTGGCAGATTTGCCGGTAGCGTAGTAGGCATGGATGATGTTGTCAGAAATGTTTTTAAGTTTACCGGCTGTTCACTTAATGACATAGTAAAGATGGCAAGCGTAAACCCGGCTAAGATTGCCGGATGCGCTGATCATAAGGGAAGATTATTACCGGGTTATGATGCGGACATCATATTACTGGATGATGATCTAAATGTAAGATCAACCTTTGTGGAAGGAGAGTATTGGTACAATTATGAAGTCAATTGATGTATTCGAACAGTATTTTGAAGCTGATTATGAGTTTAATGGTGTAAAGCGCAAAGGCTGTGCAGTTAAGCTTACAGCAACAAGTGAAGAAGGAATGATCACCTATACTAACAGCATCTCTTTCTTCCCACACAGGGATGCTGAAGATTTCGGCATCAGCTATGACGCATATTTTGAAAAAACATTATACAGCGCCAAGGGCAGAAGAAGCCGTAAGAAAGATAAGGAATATCTTGAAGATATCCAGAATCTGAGCATGGCAATATGTCCTGAGGACGCTAGGATATTCTGGGACAAACCACTGATTGAAGCACGTTTCGGTTAATACTGAAACGTGTTTTTCTATTGCCTTTTACTTATAAGTGATATACAATATTAGCAGTCGATATGTTTGAGTGCTAAAAAAGGAGATGTTTACATGGCAAAGAAACAGTTTAAGACAGAATCAAAGAAATTATTGGATCTGATGATCAATTCAATTTATACAAACAGAGAGATTTTCCTAAGAGAGCTTATTTCCAATGCATCAGATGCCTTAGATAAGAGACACTACATGTCATTGACTGACAGCAGTTATAACTCCAGTGATCCATTGCATGTTTTCCTGGAAATCAATAAGGAAGAAAGAACTCTTTCAATTGAAGACAATGGCATAGGCATGGATAAGGAAGGTCTGGAAACAAACCTCGGTACCATTGCCCACAGTGGTTCAGGTGACTTCAAGCAACAGCTGGAAAACGGCAATGAAGTAGACATAATCGGTCAGTTTGGTGGTGGTTTCGACTCAGCATTCATGGTTGCCAAGAAGATCATCGTAGATACAAAACAGGTTGGTAAGCCTGGCTACCGTTGGATTTCTGAAGGTCAGGATGGCTATGAGATCGAAGAAACCGACAGAGAAAAGGTTGGTACTAAGATCACTTTATATCTGCGTGATGATACTGAAGATGTCAATTATTCTGAATACCTGGACAGCTATAAAGTTGAATTATTGGTAAGAAAATATTCTGATTACATCCGTTATCCAATTCAGATGTTTGTCGAAAAGACACAGCCAAAGGAAGGCTCTGAAGATGAATATGAAACTGTCAGTGAATTAAAGACATTGAATTCCATGGTTCCTTTATGGAGACGTAACAAGAAAGACATTACGGAAGAAGACTATAACAGCTTCTATAAGACCAAGTTCTATGACTGGGAAAACCCATTAAAGACAATTCATTATTCCTTAGAGGGTAACGTGTCCTATAAGGCATTGTTATACATTCCTTCAAGAATACCATACAACTTCTATTCAAAGGACTATGAAGCAGGCTTGCAGTTATATTCAAAGGGCGTATTCGTCATGGATCATGCCAAGGATCTGATTCCTGACTACTATTCATTTGTCAGAGGTCTGATCGATACAGACGATGTTTCTCTTAACATTTCAAGAGAGATTTTACAGCAGAATACTCAGTTACAGACTTTACGTAAGTCAATTACCAAGAAGATCAAGAGTGCTCTGGTAGACATGCTTATTAAGGAAAGAGACAAATACGAGGAATTCTTCAAGAACTTCGGTAACAGTCTGAAATATGGCATCTATCAGGATTATGGCATTAATAAAGATGAATTAAAGGATCTGCTGATATTCCCATCATCTCATGAAGACAAATATGTAACCCTGAAGGAATACAAGGAAAGAATGAAGGAAGGGCAGAGTGAGATCTTCTACTGTACAGGCAGTTCAATTGAACAGATCAAGCGTCAGCCACAGATTGAAAAGCTTTTGGCCAAGGGCTATGAAGTACTGTACTTCATTAATGAAATTGATGAATTCTCAGTCATGATGATGAGAGATTACGACGGTAAGCAGTTCAAGAGTGCCCAGAAGGCTGATTCATCAATTGAAACAGAAGAAGAAAAGCAGAAGAAGGAAAACCTGCAGAAAGACAATCAGAGCTTACTCAATGACATGAAGGAAGCTTTAAATGGCAAGGTAAGTGATGTAAGGATCTCAAGCCGTCTTGAAAGCAACCCTGTATGTCTGGTAGCTGAAGACAATGGCATTTCAATGGAAATGGAAAAGTATCTGTCACAATTACCTGAAGGTGATAAGGCCAAGGCTAATAAGATTCTGGAAATCAACCCTGACCATGAGATCTTCAAGGTATTGCAGAAAGCTTATCAGAAAGATGAAAGTGCTGTTAAGGACTATACCGACATTCTTTATCAGCAGGCATTATTGATTGAAGGCTTCCCGGTTGATGATCCGGTTGAATTAGCCAATAAGATCTGTGACCTGATTAAAAAGGCAAGTAACTAAATGACAGCTCTAGCTGTCATTTTCTTTGTTGCTATAAGTCGTATTTTTGTATAGAATTTTGATGATATGAATACTTATTTTAACGAAGAAATGAAACAGCTTCTGGGAAAGGAATATGAAGATTTCCAGAACACTAAGAATAAGGCAATGTACAAGGCAATCAGGATCAATACCCAGCGAACTGATTTGAATGAACTTGAACAGTATTTTACCATGGGTAAACAGAGCCGTTTTGATAAGGATACATATCTGATCGATAATGATGACAAACTGGGTAATCATCCATTTCACTTAGGTGGTTTATTCTATATTCAGGAGCCTAGTGCCACCACAGCTGTAAATGCGCTGCAGATAGAAGAAGGCGATAAAGTACTGGATCTGTGTGCTGCTCCTGGGGGTAAGAGCACCCAGATACTAACCAGACTAAACGGTACCGGCTTCCTTGTCACAAATGAGATAAGCAGATCAAGAGCCAATACTCTGTTAAGCAACATTGAAAGATGGGGCAATGATAACTACTTATTAACCAGCATGGATTCAGCCGAAATATGTACCCGTTTCAGAGAATACTTTGACAAGATACTTGTTGATGCACCTTGCAGCGGTGCGTCAATGTTTAAGAAATATCCGGATACCGTTAATGACTATAATGAGAACAGTGTTAAGGCCTGTGCTTTGAGACAGGCTACGATTCTGGATAATGCCGCATCAGCCTTAAGAAAAGGAGGCTATATGGTATATTCAACCTGTACCTATAACCAGATTGAAAATGAAAGTGTTGTCTATAATTTCCTGAAGAGACATGAAGACTTTGAACTGGTTGATACAGGGTTAGGTGAATTAAGAAGAGGAATACCTTATCTTGATTTAGATGTAAGTAAAGTTACCAGAATATTTCCAATGGATGAAGGAGAAGGTCATTTTGTGGCCCGACTGCATAAAAAAGGCCAAAATAAAGGCTATGATTACAAACATTTGAGTTACTCTAAGGATAAGCTGGTAGATTCATTCATCAAGGAAAACTGCCTGAATGGTTTCAATTATACGATCATTAAGGACAGTATTTATCAGACAACAGGCAACATGCTTGATTTCAAGGGCCTGATTTTAAGACAGGGCATTTTAGTCGGCAACATTGTTAAAAACCGCATTGAACCTCATCAGCATTTCTTTACAGCCATAAACAATGAGAACAACTTCCTTAACGTTTATGACATTACTGATGATAGGGAACTTGTTTCTTTCTTAAAGGGAGAAAGTCTCAATGTTCCTGGTTATAAGGGTTACGTCCAAATAAAATACCATAACCATCCAATTGGCTATGGTAAAGCTGATAATCGTATCATTAAGAACAAACTGCCTAAAGGTTTGCGTCAGAATTAAGCTGTTTGATCAGTAACAAGACCTCATAGAGGTCTTTTTTCATGTAAGAGATGTTTTTAATGACATCTTCAGGAGGTGTTACCATGTCTGGTACCATGACACTGATACTGCCGGCATTTATGGCTGCTCTTGCCCCATTTATTGAATCTTCAACAACCATGCATTCGCTGATGTCTTCTTCAATGAGCTCGGAAGCCTTGATGAAGATGTCCGGATCAGGTTTGCTCTTGAGACCCATGTCTCCTGTTACGATGTAATTGAATGGCATTCTGTTAAAAGGTGGCTGGTTGAATGACATTTCAGCTCTGTTACGGTGATTGCTGGTTGCCAGAACCATCTTAATGTTATTGTCCATCAGATAATGTAAAAGTTCATATGTCCCAGGTTTTAATGGAATTAGATGAGATTTATAACCGTTTTCCATTCTTTGAACGTACAGTTTGAAGATCGTATGATTGATTTCCACTCCATATCTTTCTTCTGTCATCTTGTCAGCCAGTGTTGGGGTAGTGCCCATTATCGATATGAAATGATCAGGATAATATTCCAATCCTAATTCTTCAGTTAGTTCCTTAAACATTCTCAGAGAATAGCGTTCTGAATCTACCAGAACACCATCCATGTCAAATATTACGCCTTTTAGTGCCATGTAATTCACCCAAGCACAATATATCATAAAGTATTTCAATTGTGGTAAAATTTGATTATCGGAGGAACATATATGAATCAGACAATACAGGACATTCTGACAAGGAGAAGCGTCAGAAAATTTACTGATGAAATGATAAAGGAAGAAGATCTTCAGCTTATTTTAAAGGCTGGTGAATATGCCGCCAGCGGACAGGGCAAGCAGGCCGGTTTAATGATCGTAGTTCAGGATCCGGCAATGCTGGAAAGATTGGAAAGACTGAACGCTACCGTAGTAGAGCGTGACCCGGATAAGGTCCATAACTTTTATGGGGCTAAGACAGTAATTGTCGTACTGGCTAAAAAGGATGTTGGAACACACGTTTATGATGGGGCATTAGTAATGGGAAACCTGATGCTGGCTGCTCATTCATTAGGCATTGCTTCTTGTTGGATCCACAGAGCAAAACAGACTTTTGAAACCGAGGAAGGCAAGAAGATATTACAGGATTTAGGCATTACTGATGAATATGAAGGTATTGGTAACTGTATCCTAGGTTATCCTGCTGAAGAATTACCTGAGCCAAAGGAAAGAAAGGAAAACTGGGTTTACAGGATCTGATATGATAAAGGCATTATTTTTTGACATAGATGATACGCTTATTGCCCGTAAGAGTTCCATGGTCAATGAAAGTGCACTTGTAGGCATCAGAGAATGTAAGAAGAAGGGCTTGAAGATCATCGTAGCTACCGGCAGGGGCTATTATCTGATGCAGCCGGACATTAAGGAAAGAGTTCCATATGACTACATGATCACGGTAAATGGATGCTGCATTAATGATTCAAAGGGAGATGTCATAAAGACGTATCCGATGGATGAAGATGATTGTGAAGCATTGATTAAGGCCTGTTTGGAAAGAGATTATACCTTTGGCTTTAAGTTTGATGATTCCTTACAGGTTTATAACCACTATGAAGACTTTACTGATAAGTACTGCAGTGGCGGTGTTTTAAAGGAATGGGTCAGTGATAATACTTCTACCAGAGATTATCACATTACTCATGGCTTACCGTTAGG
>JAFUCG010000198.1 GCA_017459795.1 Erysipelotrichaceae bacterium
AAGAAAATGAATTATAAAGTAATTGACAAAGAGACATATTATCGTAAAGGCGTATTTCGCCACTTTACGGAAGACTGCAGGTGTTCTTTGAATGTGTGGCGAGTTCTGTCACATCGATTCTCGCTGTTATTGAGGTCGAACACCTGCAGTCTTCCGTAAAGTGGCGAAATACGCCTTTACGATAATATGTCTCTTTGTCAATTACTTTATAATTCATTTTCTTCACCCTTACAAACACCGATTTATCTAATACTTCTAGATGTATTCAATCGGCAAAGCAATCAGATTATCTCTGAGATAGGTTTTCTTATCAATAAGGCATATTATTACACCAAGCCCCCTCTTTTTTTCAGGGATTTTATCAAGGATCTGATTAGTTGAACCCATGATTGCTTTTGGGTTACCTGTCATTTTTATCTCAATCGGATATAAAACTCCATCTTCCTCTATGATAAGGTCTATTTCATTTTCACTTTTTGCCATTCTGTCTTTTCCGCGATAATAGAAAATACTGAAGCTGTAGTCCTTTCCTTCATTGCTGTATGATTTCAGGATCTCTGACACAATAAATGTTTCAAACATATTGCCTGCCACTGCCGAATTTTTCAGTGCTTCTGCCGTAAGCCATCTTGTTAGATAGCAGGCTAATCCAGTATCTCTGAAATATAGTTTAGGTGTTTTTATCGCTCTTGTCAGTACGCTTGCGCTGTATGGCTGCAAAATATATACTATGCCAGTTCTTTCAAGAACTGAGATCCATTTCTTTATTGTAGGTTCACTTACTCCCACTTCACTTGCTATATTGGCATAATTGATCATTTCACCAGTCCTGGCAGCAACTGTAGTCATAAACTTGGCAAACACCAGACTGTCTGCAGATATGAGTTCATTGATATCTCTTTCCAGATATGTTGACACATAGGATGAATAAAAATCCTGCCAATCCCTATCAACATCATACAATTCAGGATAAGAACCTTTGTGAATGCTATTCCAAATATCAGGATATTTGGTTAATTCATTTTCTCTTTCTTTGAGATACAATTCCGAAGGAACAAAGTGTCTGTTAAAAGAAACTCTGTTGATTTCTCTCTGTGACAGTCCAGTTAATTCAGTGATTGATACTCTGCCAGCCAGCGATTCACTCATCCCCTTCATTAATTCCAGTTTCTGTGAACCTGAAAGTATGAACTGCCCACGTTGATCTGATTCATCAACTATTTGCTTGATTTCTTCGAGAACACTGTTTTCCTTCTGAACTTCATCGATGAACAAAGGGGTCGGATTATTAAGAAAGAATAGTTTTGGTTCTTCCCTAGCCTGCATTCGGGTAAGTCTGTCATCAAAATTAGCCCTATTGTATTTAGGAAAAGCGTGTTTAATCAAAGTAGATTTGCCTACCTGTCTTGCTCCGGTAACTAGCAGACATTTAGCTGTTGACACTCTATTTTTTAGAATAGGAGTAATTGCTCGTTCTATATATGTCATAGGAACCCCTTTCTGATTATCGTCTAATTTAAATTACAACTTTATTTTAGTCGCCACAATGGCAGGTGTCAATCATTCTGTAAAAAAGAGTTGATACCTCCTACTATAGTTTTTAATCAGATAGTCTACTTATGAGTTTATCAACTGCTTCTTCGCTCATTCCTTCATCCATTAAGAACTGCTTTGTCTCTGCCTGTAAATCAGGAATGCCATATAGCTTCTTGCCATTTATATGTTCATACATTATGTCAATGTTCTTTTCCTTTATTAATCTGTATCTTTCCGGATCACTTTCCTCATTGATGTCGTAGTAGTTATCATAGGTAATCATGTAGTCATCAACTATTTCCTGATAACTTGCTCCTGCAAGAGCTTCCAGTAACATGCACACATAACCTGTTCTGTCCTTGCCTTCAACACAATGTACCAGATACGGTCCTTCATGTTCTGAAGCTTCCGTAAGACCCTTAACAAGTTTCTGGTTAAAATCCTTGGTCTTATATGATGCACTCATGCCTAAGGCAACCACATTGCCCTTTTCATATAAGGAAAGGAAATAAGGTGAATTGAAGTCATCCTTGTTAATGTGAGTTACCAGATCTTCCTCACTGTCAGAAAGGTTAATGATGTAATTAACACCAACTTCAGCGATCTGACGGTCAACACAGGCGGCTCTCTTATGCTGATTATCAACAGGAGAAGCTGAACGGTATAAAATGTTATCCTTCATGTTTCCAACCTGGACATTACGGAAGTTTCCGAACTCTGCATCACTCTTATCGCCCTGTTCATCACTGTAATGAATGTCTCTGGCTTTCTGATTATCAAGGTAAGTTCCCTTTTCTCTTAGCTCAACCGTTGCCCTATCACCTTCTTCAAACTCAGCTAAATACCATAGATCATCACCATAGTTTAATGTCACCTTAATGTATGGATAGCCTGGGTAGGCAACTAACAGAGGCTCTCCCTCATCAACATAGTAGCCGTTGTAATAAGGTATGTCAGTCATCTCATAGCCATTTGAAAAACTGATGTCGACACTGTCGCCATACTCATAACCCAATTCATTGAAATCATCAATGCTTATTTTGATATAGACACCGCCAAATCTTTCCTCATGCTCAATTTCATAACCGTCCTCAATTACCTCTTCTTCAGGATCAACCGGTTTATTATTATTGTTTCCATAATAAATGACGCCGAAAACAGCTATCAGAACAGTCAGAATGATCAGTATGTATTTTTTCATGGCTTTCACCTCTGAATTTATTTTAAATCAAATCAAAAAAAAGAAACAGATTTTACTCCGCTTCCTTTACTTCTTCATTACCATAGCGCCATAACGCAGACAATGAAACAATTGGTACTTCATCGGCGTAGGCCTTGGCGAACTGACGCTGTTTCTTAACATCGCCTTCATGACGGTTAGTTAAGAGATCCTTTGACATCATGTACCGAACATATAATGCCTTCTTGATTAAGAATGCTCTTAAGATGGCATTGTAAATGACGTCGTTTTTTTCTTCTAATCCAACGACCTGTTTCTTGGCGTCTTCAAAGATTTCAGTTGAAAGTCTGACGCATTCATCCTTCATTTCATCAACGGTACCGAGATATCTGTGATCATAGTAACGCTGGATGGCGCCAACTGCTCTCTTGCCTTCGATCATTTCATTGAAAGCCTTGAAAATGTCTTCTGTGTACTTTTCCTTCAAGCACATTGTCAAAATTTCATTACGACATTCACTGAACTCTGTATCAGGTTCTGTCATACAATAGTAACAGCCCTTGGCTTCAATGTATGTTGATGTTAATAAGGCCATGGCTTTTTCCTGCTCGCCATCTTTCCAATACAACATCACTGGAACACGAAGGTATCCTTCCGGCAACTTAAAAGAATCCTTATTGCGGATTATCTGATTTGAGATTGTCTTATGATTGATTTTTACCGGTAAATCAACACAGATACGGAGGTCGTTTTTAACTGCTAATAATCTGTTAAACAGAGTATGAAACTCTGTGTACTCACTATCATTATCAACAAATTCTGTTAAAAAACCATTGTAAAAATGGTTTGTAGAGGCATGAAAAAGACCAGAATCTTTTTCGTTTATTATTTTATATACTGCCATACTATCCCCTCTACCCCACTGCTTTAGGTGTCATTACAATTTTAGTATAACAAAATATTTTTTCAACGGCCAATGTCAAATAGCCCATATTATCTTTTTGTTAAGTAAGTTGTAATGAGCTATAATATTTTTATGGCAGACCATAAGACTATAATAGGCCCTGAGTATGGGCGTAAAGACATTTACCAGCAGCTGACAAAAGATAACAAGGTCATCTTCGGTTATGAGGTGATCCCTTTTACCAGTTTCAAATCAACATTGGCCAATGAAATGACTGATGATGATGTTGAATTCTGTCAATTGTACCATAAGACAATAACTAACATACCGGAAACAAACATCTACCACGATGAACTAAGATATCCGGCCTTTTTCCGTTACTTCTATGACTTTGTCAATGAAATGATCGACAATGGCATCACACCTGATGATTTACCGGTCGACCATGACAATAAGTATAAGAAGGAAATACTGAGTTTCCTCTATGTTCAGAATCTAAATCATAAAAACATTGAGGAACAGTTCAGAAACATAACTGATGCAACAGACATCATGATCTATGACTGTTACGATGACGATCTTACTGAATATAATAAGAAGCAGTCCCTGATTAATCTTGGTGCAACGTCAATGAAACCGACAACCGGCAAGAATACCAGCTCAATTGCCTACTTTGCCAGAAACATAAGCAGAGAGATTGCTTCAATTGCCCAGTATCTGGTTAAGAATAAGGACAAATATGAACTGAATGACATAGCCATCATGGTCAATGAACCGGAGAAATATCTGCCGGTAATCAGTCAGATATTTGATACCTATAACATGCCTTTTATTAGCCAACAGAGTGTAAAGGCACCTGTAATTACCAGATTTACAGACCTGGTAAACTATGTAGCCAAGCCTGACATAGACACTTTCCTAAAGGCATATGTTTCAGGCTGCTTTGATAATGTATCCATTTCATTCTTGCAGTATCAGGAACATTTCCGTCTTACTTACCAGCAGTTACAATCACCTTTCACCATCGTTAATGACTGGGACTGGCAGAAAGCCAACCTGTGTTCAAAAAAGGATTATGAATATCTGTTAAAGAAGGAACAGGAAGCTGAAAAGACAATGGCTCCTATCAGAGAATTAATGGCAACGATGCCATTTTCCAGTGACTTAAAAACAGTCACGACATTCGCCTATAACTATCTTTTAGGCAGGATCGATGAAACCAATCCATTGGATGTTAACGGCATGAAAGGCATTTATGACCTGTGTGTCAGAACCGTAGGTGAAATGCACGACAATGTTGAATTACTGACTTACTTCCTTAACAAGCTAATCGTAAGTAAGAAGACCAGTTATAGTAATGCGATAACGGTATGCAGTCCATATCAGAGCATCGTTGATAAGAAGCTGGCCATCGTTGTCGGCTGTAATCAGGCCGTATTCCCTAAGAGCATTAACAAGTCAGGTTTCTTTGATGAAGCTTATTTACAGAATGTCAGGAACTATCCTTCACTTTCCGAAAGGACAAGGCATTTTAACCGTCAGTTAGAAACCATTTACGATAACATTCCAGAGGTAATATATTCATATTCACTCATTGATACCGATGGCAAGGCTCTTGATCCTAGTAACTTCATTAACAAGCGGACCAATGACCCTGACCCATGGCCATTACAGGAAAATAACTACGTTAACAGCTATGAAGAAAGCCTCAGTGAGGAAACTGCCAGACAGTTATATTTAAAGGAAAATACCTTAAGTGCTTCGCCAAGCAGCTTTGAAAGCTATATTGGCTGTCCATACAAATTCTTCTTAGATAAGGGCTTAAGACTGTATCACAATGAGATGTTCTCAATTGAGTCAAATACAGTTGGTACGATGCAGCACGCCATAATGGAAGAAATGTTCAAGAACGATGTTGAGTTTGACAGAAACACATTGGAAAAATACATCGATTTTTACTTTAACAGTCTGAAGGACCTGTTCATTAATGATGTTGATCAGCTTGAATTCAAGAA
>JAFUCG010000199.1 GCA_017459795.1 Erysipelotrichaceae bacterium
ACCTATGTTGAAACAGCCTGGAATTACTTCTGGAATACACCAGGAAGCTTTCTTTGTGTTTATAACGATGAAAACAAGATGGTAGGCATTGCGCATCTTGCCATTCTTCCTGATAATTCCGGATGGTTTGAAGCATTAAGAGTATTACCTGAATATCAGAACCAGGGCGCCGGGAAGGCACTGTATGAAAAGGCAATTGAGCTTTGTAAGGAAAAGTATCATTGCGTAAGTCTTTCAATGTATACAGGACGTAAGAATGTACGTAGTTCAGGTTTGGCAGAAAAATACGGCCTGGTAAATGTTTATGACTTCAGAGAATATAACTATTCAGTAACCGAAAAGAAGAATAACCATGGCTTTCATTATGTTGACTGGAAAAGAGCAACGCAACTTGCCCTGCAACAGTACGGTGATTTTGTTTCGGTAAACAGAACATGGTACAGGATCAATGAAGCCAATGTCCGCATGATGGCAGATAAGGCATATTTCTATGAAAATGAATGTGGTGACTTTGTCTGTGTTGGAACACGGTTCCAACACGGCGCAAAACTGTTTGTTCTGATGCTTGGCGGTAATTATCAGAATGGCCTGGATTTTGCGGTTAATCTGGCATATGAAAAAAATATTCCTTTAGTCACCTGCACATTTACCGTTTCCAACAGTAAATTAGACAATGCACTAAGGGAATATGGATTTGATTATTTAGGTGAAATGATCACCAGGGAAAGAGTGTTTTAGTCATACCCACTTATATTAATAATTGTACAGCTTTTGGAATTATTTCAAAGGCTATGCTTTCTGGATTTCCTCCATACTCGCCATCAAGAGTCCATTCAGTGTTTTCACTAGGCACTATATGTGCCTTTTTTACTTTTCGATATTCAATATAAGGACTTTCGTAATTACTGTTAAGTACGGCTAAGGCAATTTCTCCAAGCTCCTGGACGTTCTCCGGACATTTGATTAAGAAAAGCTCAAACTGACCGTCATGTAAACTGTCTAAGGTTATGCCTTCAAGCTTTACCCCGGCAACTGATTTTGAGTTGCATATTGCGCCAAAGAAATAATCTCCTTCAAATGATTCAGTATCAGTGGTTATCTTCATGTGACACCTTAACGACAGATTCTCCTGAATTGAAGTGATGCCGCTGAGAAAATATGCGGCATAACCAAATACGTTCTTAAAGTTCTGATCGGTAGTGTAACTGATGTCAGAGAATGCTCCAAATGAAGCCACATAATTGAAATATCTGTCATTGAACTTTCCAAGGTCAAGGCTGATGCTGTTTTCTCTGTTAATTATTTCAATAGCCCTGTCTATGTTATTAGTCAGATTAAGATTCTTGGAAAAGTCATTGGTAGTGCCGGCTGGAATGTAACCGATGAGGGGTTTATTATCAAGCTTCATGACTTCATTTATGGTTCTGTTTAAGGTACCGTCTCCACCAATGCAGACGACTTTGTCATACAGGCTGTTTTCAAAGTAATCGGATAGTTTCAACTCGATGCTTTCTACAATAGGGAAGACTGTTGTTTCATAGCCTGCCCTGGCAAATTCTCTGATCATCTTAAAGGTATTTATACTGTTACGGCCGTTTCCGGTTATGTCATTTATTATCAGAAGCAGTTTCTTCATCTGTTATCCCTCACTTACTAATATTATAACGTAGATTTTTAAATTGTGACTTTGATGATGCATAGTCAAATCGTTGCTCATGATTTGTAAAAATAATATAATCATTTCGAGGTCTGATAATGAAAAAAATAAACACCAGAATACTTATAAATGTATCCATCGCAATCATTGTTCCATATGCCTGGCTGAAAATGGTTTTCAGCAGTGCAGATGGCGTACTTGTTTCTTCCGGTTTAAGAAGCTTAAGGTATTTCACGATTCTTTCCAACTTACTGGAAGGATTGGCTTCCGTTGTTTTCCTGCTAAACATGAAGAAGGAAAAGCATTGGGTAAATCTGCTAAAGTATGTAGCCGCAGTATCAGTAGGACTGACATTTTTAGTTGTTGTAGTATTTTTGGGCCCGCTATTTGGCTATCTCTTCATGTTTATCGGAGTCAATTTCTGGCTGCATTTAATTGTCCCTGTACTGGCAATGGTAGAATTTGTGATATACAACAGAGAGAAATTTACAGTTAAAGACAATCTTATCGCATCATTGCCAATGGTAGTTTATGGAATCTTTTATCTTGGTAACATCATCATCAATGGCGTTGGAGAATGGCCAAACTCAAATGACTGGTATGGCTTTATGAGCTGGGGGTTACCGGTTGGCATTGTAATATTCTTTGTAATAGTTGCCGTAACTTATGGCATTGGTCTGGTTTTAAGAAAACTGAATGGCAAGGTGAGCAGAAATGGAAATTAATGAATATCAGAAACTGGCAATGAGGACTCTGAACCCTGAGTTAAGTGAGAAGGATGTCCTTATCAATGGCGTAATGGGTTTGTGTGGTGAATCAGGTGAAGTAATTGACATTGTTAAGAAGCACCTGGCTCAGGGACACGAATTGGATAAGCAGGCCATTTTTGATGAGCTTGGTGATGTTGCCTGGTATTTGGCAGAAATAGCTGAAGTGCTGGGCTTTAAACTTGAAGATATATTGCAAAATAACATCGATAAACTAAAGAAACGTTATCCTGAAGGTTTTGAAACTGAAAAATCGGTTAACAGATAGGGCACTTTAAGTTAAAATATAGGTACAACATGAGGAGAATTTAAATAATATGAAAAAGTATATTGGAATTGACTTAGGCGGAACTAACGTACGTGTAGCAGTAATTGATGAAGAAGGTAAAATCCTTTCACAGGTAAAGAGTCCTTCATATGCTACAGAAGGCAGAGACAAGGTTTTAAAGAATCTGTATTCACTGATCAGAGAATTACCTGACTGGAAGGAATGCTCAGGCATCGGTGCCGGCGTCCCTGGTCCATGTAATCAGATTACCGGATCAATGATGCTTGATACAAATCTTCCTGGCTTTAAGGATTTCCCATTTGCTCAGGACATGAGCAGAGAATTCGGCATGCCAGCTTATATTGATAATGACGCTAACGTTGCCGGTCTGGCTGAAGCACTGGTTGGTGCAGGCAAGGGCTTACCGGTAGTATATTATGTAACACTTTCTACAGGAATCGGCGGCGGTTTGGTAGTTGATGGAAAATGTGTATCTGGCAAGCATGGCTTTGCCGGTGAAATTGCCAATATCATAATCGACAGAAACCGTGAAAAGGTAAATTACCTGGCTGTTGGTGCCGTTGAAAATGAAGCCAGCGGTACAGCCATAAGAAGAAAAGGACAGGCCATATTTGGTGCTGATGTCATCAAGCATGCCGGCAGTGTATTTGACATGGCCGCTGATGGCAATGAAGAAGCCAAGAAGATCGTTGATGGTGCCATTCAAGACCTGGCTCAGTTATTCGCTACATTAGCTGCAGCTGTTGACCCTGATGCCTTTGTATTAGGCGGCGGCATGATGCAGTCTGCACACTATTTTTTACAGCCATTAATTGAAAAGTATAAGGAAATTACTCATGATGCATTGCATGATACACCGTTTGTGGTTGCCAAGTTAGATGAACCTGGCATCATCGGTGCAGCAATGTTACCAAAGAGCAGAGGAAATTAGATTGAAGAAAAAGAATATCAAGATTCCAAAGCCTGATATCTTAATGGACAGGCTGAAGGAATCAGAGCAGGAAAAGTACAGGGAGTTTCTGGATGACATTAATCTGCATTTACAGTTGCCTAAGAAACAGAAGGCATTACTGATAAATGATTTTAACAATGCCCTGGATTACTACCTGAAAAATGATATTCCATTTGAAGAAGCAATAAACAGACTGTCACCTAAGCAATTAGGTGGCTTTTATGCGCATCCGGCCGGCAGCTGGTATCCGCTTGATAATGCGGCCATCATTTACCCGCTGTCAATGAAGTTTGGCCAGATGCCGATGTTCAGAATGTCAGCTTATCTTAAGGAAGATGTAGTACCGGAAATATTACAGATGGCCCTGGATTTTACCATTAAGAGATTCCCAAGCTTCGCAACGATATTAAAGAACGGTTTCTTCTGGCATTATCTTGATTCAACGAAGAAGAGATTTACCATTGAAGAAGAAAAGATATTACCTCTCTTGCCGATATCATCAAGCAGAGCACAGTCTTTCAGAGTATTGCATTATAAGAACAGAATCAGCATTGAATACTTCCATGTATTAACTGATGGCTTTGGCGGTTCAATATTCCTGAATACCCTTATCGGTGAGTATCTGCGTTTATTGGGCCATGACATACCATGCGGTGAGTTCTTATGGGACATTGACGCAACACCTCATGAAGATGAACTCAGCAATGAATTTGCCAAGGCAAAATTACAGAAGGGTGCTTCCGGCTTCATGGGTAAGACAGCTACTCAGATGAGCGGCAAGGTATCTGCTATATTCCCTTGCCGGGTAGTTCATTTTGAAATGAACAGCAAACAGCTTCATGAAGTAGCCAAGAGACACAATGCGACTGTTACGGTATATTTACTGGCTCAGATGTTTCTGGCTCAGAAATACGCTACTGAGGACTTGAGCGGCGATATCAGAGTGCAGGTTCCGGTAAACATGCGTAAATACAATGGCTCAAAGACAATCAGGAACTATGCCATGTATTTCAGTTGTGACTTACCGACCAGTGAAATAAAGGGAAGTGCTGATGATCTGATTCCTAATATTTCCGAACAGGTAAGGGAAAAGTCATCAGAAAAAGACATGAACAAGATGATGAGTACAACCATTAAGCTTGTTCAGTCTCTGAAGTTTGTACCGCTGTTAATCAAGAAACCTGTTGCCACAGTTGTATATGGGTTCCTTGGTGATAAGATATTCTCAAACTATCTTTCCAATCTTGGCGTAATCAAGGTGCCGAAGGAAATGAATGAATATGTAGAAAAGTATGATTTCATACTTGGCCCTAGCAATGTGTGCAGGGCAAGCTGCGGCTTGATAACGTTTAATGACAAGAGTGTTTTCTCCATAACTAAGACAACAGTTGATCCAAGTTATGAAGAAAAGCTTTATGAACTGTTGACTGCTGATGGAATAGACATCGAAGTAACCGGGAGTGCTGTATATGGTGATTAAGGAAGTTTATCCGGAATTGAGTAAACAGAACAGAGCCATTCTGAAAATAAGAAATATTGTCAGATATGTTTTCGTTGTGGCTTCAATTGCCTGTCTGGTTACCAATTATCTGGTAAAGGGTAAACCATGGAGCATTGTTGTGGTATGGTCAATATTCACCGCCTGGAACATGATCTTTTCACCTGACAGGTTTGAATTCAACATGATAAATCAGACTGTTAAGCTGGTATTCCATGTCTGTGTACTGTTATGGTTAATTGACATCTGTCTGGTACGGACCGGCTGGTATAAGTTCGTAGTGCCGATAGTATGCTTTGGAGCGCTGTTATTAACGGCAGTATTCCTGTTCATAGATGTTAATGCCCAGATCCATAATTCAATGCCGATGATCTGGCTGATCATCTTCTCCATTGGCTTTGTGGTATTCATGGTCGTTCACTCAGAAATTGAATGGCCTGTAATAGTGCTGGGGTCAGTAGCTGTTGGCATATTGAGCCTGAGTATTTTCTACCATGAGGAATTCCTGCTGGAGATAAAGAAGAGATTTCATACCAATTAAGACCTGGAAAGGTCTTTTATTTTTGAATAGGAGATGTGTGTCCTTATTGACACTGATATTGCATTAAAATTATAATATCTAACTGAGTTAGGTAAAAAGGTATGGATTTAAACAGATTGTCAGACAGGTTACTTGGTAACTTATATACATTAAGCAGTTTTTCAAAACAGAAGCAGTTACTCAATTTAGGGAAGGGTGAACTGTGTGTTTTAATTGCGCTTTTAAAGCATGGAAGTCTTACTCCAGGCGAGTTAATGAAGTTTACTGATACAAGCAGTGCACATGTGGCTAAGATACTACGCAACTTACAGTCAAAGGGCGAAGTAAACAAGGAAGTTAATAACAGTGATAAGAGAAGTGCGGTCATTAACATAACTGACAGCGGCAGAAAGCATCTGTACTCAATGTATGACCAGGTTGTTGAAAACACTGTCAGCTTATTAGAAAAACTTGGGGAAAATGACAGCAGGGAACTGTTAAGAATAACGGATAGAATAATGGAAATAGAAGGGATGAACAGGGAGGTCGCTGAATGATAGAGTTAAAGAATATCTGCAAGGACTATGAAGCCGGCGGCAATGTAGTTCATGCCTTGAAGAATGTCAGTGTGGCATTTAGACAAAATGAATTTGTGGCCATCTTGGGACCGTCAGGCGGCGGCAAGACGACTTTGTTAAATATCATTGGTGGCTTGGACCATTATGATTCAGGAGATCTGATCATAAATGGTAAGTCTACGGTTGATTTCAAGGACAGGGATTGGGATGGCTATAGAAACCACAGTGTTGGTTTTGTCTTCCAGTCATATAACCTGATACCTCATCAGACGGTCATTTCAAATGTTGAACTGGCCTTGACGATTGCCGGCATCAGTAAGAAGGAAAGAACCGAAAGAGCAAGAATTGCCCTGGAAAAGGTAGGATTAGGTGATCAGATTCATAAGAAGCCTAATCAGCTTTCCGGTGGCCAGATGCAGAGAGTTGCCATTGCCAGAGCATTGGTAAATGACCCTGAGATCTTACTGGCTGATGAGCCAACAGGAGCTTTGGATACTCAGAGTTCAATTCAGATTATGGATCTGTTAAAGGAAGTAGCCAATGACAGATTAGTCATCATGGTAACCCATAACCCAGAGCTGGCTGAACAGTATTCCAACCGAATCGTCAGAATAAGAGATGGCGTATTGATTGATGACAGTAACCCGTTCAGTAATGAAGTCAAGGAAATCGTAAAGGAAACCGGTAAGGCTCACATGAGCATCTTTACCGCTTTTGTCCTATCGTTAAATAACCTTTTAAGTAAGAAGGGCAGAACAATACTGGTATCATTTGCCGGCTCTATAGGTATCATTGGCATTGCCATGATCATGTCCCTGAGCAATGGCGTTAATAAATACATTGATGAAGTTCAGAAGAATTCACTTTCTTCTTATCCTTTAACAATTGAAAACTCTGATGTGGACATGACAACTTCCATGATGAACATGATGGGAGAAATAACCAGTGCTGAAAGAGTAGAAGGTAAGATCAATGAAACACCGATCGTATCAGGAATGTTTAATCAGGTCGGTTCAAATAACCTCAAGGCATTCAAGCAGCATCTGGTTGAAAAGGCCAGTGAAGTTGATCCGTTAATGACGGCAGTTCTATACAGCTATGGGGAAACCCCGTTGATCTATAAGGCTGATACTTCCAAGGACTTGGTACAGTTAAATCCAAGTACCATATTCTCCAGCTTCGTTAATTCCTCATTTGCCAGCTATGCCTATAGAAGCATGTTCCAGGAAATGATCGATAATGAAGAATTATTACAGTCACAATATGAAGTTTTAAAAGGCAGATGGCCGAAAAACTATGATGAAGCCATTTTAGTCGTTTATAATGAAACGACAATTTCTGACTACATGACTTATTCATTAGGCATAAGAGACCCTAAGGAACTTGAACAGTACGTTACAAAGACCATGAATGGTGAAACAGTAGAAATAAAGAATAAACCATTAAGCTTTACTCTTGATGACTTACTGGAATTAAGATTCAAGGTCGTAATACCGGCTGACTATTATAAATATGATGAACAGTATAATGTCTGGACTGACATGCGTGATGATAAGGCATATTTTAAGAATGTCATTGATAATTCACTGGAATTAAAGATCGTTGGCGTTGTCTGTCCGGCTGATGGAGCAAGCTCAACGGTATTAAGTGCCGGAGTAGCCTATACCAGCGGATTAACCGAATACCTGATCGATCAGAGCAACGAACGTTCAATTGTTAAGGAACAGTTAAATGACCGAACTGTTGATGTCTTTACCAAGAAGACATTTGATGAAGTAAATTCTGACAATAACCAGGAAAGTAACTTCAGCTTTGACGACATGGTCACAATTGACCAGGCCATGTTGGCAAGTGCCTTTGGCAGTAATGTCAGTGCTTCTGAAATAAATGAGAACATTAACTATTTCGTAAATCAGGCCCTGAATTCTGTCATTGAAGATTCTACGGACGCATCCAAGAAATTAACTGAGTTCGTTAATACAAACATGCAGGAAATGATCAGTGACTATGTTGCTGAACATGGTAATGATTATGCGCTTATAAGTCCAGAGGATCTGGATAGGATGATTGACAGGCAGCTTGCCAAGGAAACCACGCAGAAACAGATCAGTGAACTTGAAAGTGCCTTTGGGGTTGAATCAGGCTATTTACAGGAAGTAATACGTCCGACTTTAAAGGCGGTAATGAATAAGTACATAGGCATCGTTCAGGAATATACGGGAAGTGAAGAAGCACCGATCACCGTTGATAACATTCCGGAACTGATCGAAGCCTTAATGAATGAAGAAGAATCAAGAGACATGATCAATAACATTGCTTCAAGCTTGTTAAAGTCTCTGGTAAACAAGTCAGTAAGCGGTACAATGAGCAATCTTTCAGGTTATTTGGCAAATACCATGAGCAACATGATGAGAATAGATGTCAATGCCTTGCAGAATGCCTTCAAGTTCGATCTCAATGAAGAGGAATTACAGCGAATCATGATGACCTACGTCAATTCCCAGCAGACAGATGTTACTCTGGATGGCAACTTAAGAAAGCTTGGCTATGCAGATTTAACTAATCCAACAAGGATATCATTCTATCTGAAGGACTTTGATTCCAAGGAAACCTTCAAGCAGATGATTACCGACTACAATGACAATCTTGAAAGAATAGGCAAGGAAGAAGATGAAATCGTCTATACTGACATTACCGGCATCCTGATTTCTTCTGTTTCTGAAATAATCAATGCCATAAGCTATGTTCTCATTGCCTTTGTTTCAGTATCATTGATCGTTTCTTCAATAATGATTGCGATCATTACCTATATCTCTGTATTGGAAAGAACCAAGGAAATCGGCATATTGCGTTCACTTGGTGCTTCAAAGGGCAATGTCGGTAACGTATTCAATGCGGAAACCTTCATCATCGGCTTATGCAGCGGCCTGTTTGGTGTTGAATTAACCAGATTACTGTGCATACCAGTCAATGCCATTGTCAGAAAGGTAACTGACATTCCAA
>JAFUCG010000200.1 GCA_017459795.1 Erysipelotrichaceae bacterium
AAGATCGCTTTGGCCAAAGGTGTACATTGCAACGGCACAAGAGTGGTTCTGGAGAATAACAAATCAGTAAAAATTGCTGACTTGCATATCAAGAAGAAGAAAGGAGGATGGCAATTCCTCCCCACCCTATAGAGGATGGGGCCTCCTTGCCTAGTTTGAAAAGGTATTGGAATTAATGTGAGACTCGCTTAGATAGCGAGTTTTGTTTATATCGAAATGAATATGATATATAATATTTTTTGGAGGTAGTGACATGAATAAGAAACTGGAACCTGGGGTTACCCAGATAGGCATAACGAATCTGTTAGATGAGGATGGTGTATTGATACAATATGAAAATGGTAAGTTTGATTTTAATATCTTATATGGTAACATATTGACACCATTTGTTAACGGTGAGATATTACATCTTCCACCTGATTACTATAAAACAAAACTTTATGACTTCCTAAATACTGAAGAGGGGCAGAAATACGATATGCCCACAGAGGAGGAGATCAGAAATGCATCTGCTGAGATGTTAAGAAGAGAACAGGCCTTTAAGAAGGATATGCTTAAAAAAGCTGAACAAAAAACAACAGAGGACCTTGCTAATGCTGAAGATGTAGAGCTATCAACACCTGATACAGAACAGACAGCCATCAGTGAAGATATTGAAGATGTTCATGGTCCAGCACGTAACGTGCACCAGGAAAGTAAAATGCCTGAGGAGAGAACGGCACAAAATATACCGTCAGCGTTCACCAGCGACCAGGTATATAAGTTTATTCAGGCTGACAGATTGAATGAGAAGATTGCAGAGTTAAACAAAGACAACAATGAACTCAAGGTTCAGGCTCATAAGCGCAAGATCTCTGTTACAGTTATAGTCATACTATTTATAATGTCACTTTTAATGAACGGCATCATGTTACACAGGTATATAACTGATAAGTTACATGGCGTCGACTATGCACAGATGAATATCAACGGTATTAAATATGAAGTGCCAGTCGCTAATGTTGAAGTGGCAGAGGGGCAGAAAAAGATAATGATTTACGGTTTCACTGTGACAAATGAAAACGGGAAGCTGAAAAATGTAGCTGTCCCGTTAGGGGAGTTTGTTATTGGTGATTAATAGGGAGTAGGCAAACAGTGAGTGCTCCAATTCTCACATCTCTTTTGCATCGTATGTGTAAAAATGCATCGATAAAAATGCAATTATTGCAAAAATATCGAATAAGCACCATTAAACAGACTACCGTCGCAAATAGGCTTGGTAGCTACCTGTCTTTTATCGAGCTGTGTCATATGTGACCATCCCAATTATTGTAATCTTCTTTATTTCAGTAGCGTTCATCTTTCTCATGCCTGATTATAGAAAAAAGGAGCTATTCACTCCTATTGGCACACTGCTAAATTTGAAGTTGTTATTCTGTCTCAATATTCGGAAACCATCCCATATTAAAGCGAACTTCCTTGCGTTGCAGGTCAGTATTCGTATAGCAGCAGCTGTCAAATCCGATCAGCGTGAATCCCTGATGAAGATAAAAATCAACTGCATTCACATTAGATGATTGAGTTTCCAACATTAAGACACGATAGCCTTGTTTAACAGTTATTTCTTTTGCTAAATCAATTAGCTGTTTACCATATCCCTTTCCTCTTATCTTTTCATCTACAAATAACTCGGTGATTAAAAGCCTGTTAGACCATTCTTCAGGATTTACTTCTATTGCGGCTAACAATTCTCCGTTTTCAACAATGCCATATGCTTCAGCTTCTTCCCACCAATCCTCATATAACTTATCAGGATACGCACCATCCTCTGGCACATGAGTAAATAGCTTATCAAACTTTTTCTTTTTTATCGGAATATTAAAACCTTCTTCTTCCTTATCGACAGAAATATCATAATAATATTCAGAAGTATAAGAAACAGGAAGAGGCGTTCCTTTCCAGTCTTTTTTATCTAATTTTTGAATATTCATATCTCATCAAACTGCGATTTATATAATAGATACAGTCCATTCGTCTCCCGAAACCAAATACTGAAACTCTGTCAGCTCTGGCGTGTTCATCACTTTCAGAAGATCATCAAAATCATCCACGGTATTTACTTTGGAAAGGTCACTGTACTTGATCCATTCCATTTGGCCTTCCTCGGATGAGATAAGATTACCTGACCACCGCATGGCCTTAAACAAGAGGACAACATACCTTCCGTTCTCTAAAGGAAATTGCTTTACTCCAACCAATCTTGGGTCAAGGATCGTTAGCCCGGTTTCTTCTTTCATCTCACGGATCACTGCATCCACAAAAGATTCTCCGAGCTCTACATGCCCGCCCGGCAGTGCGTAGCCTTGCCAGTCTTTTTTTACTCTGTTTTGAAGCAGTATCTTATCGCCGTCTTCGATTAGGCATAATACTGTCAGTTCCACATTCTCTGTCCTACTCATGGATTCATCCTCATAAACTGCCAATTTTTCTATGAGTTAATTCTATCAAATAAACCGCTTTGTATAAAGAAAAGATCCTGATTCAGGGCCTCATCATTCGTCTTACTTCAATGCTTGTCTAAAATAATTATTATTCATTATTGCTTTGTTTGTTGATGAAAAACAGTTGTAAATCTAAATGCAAGTTTGTAAAAGTTAATAGTGAATAAAACTAGCGTTTAATTTTACATTTAAGGATTGCCACTTCTAATGAAGTGGCAGTTTTTTTGCACTGTCATATTGTTATTTTAAAATCGTAATAGTAACACAATCACAAAAATAGATGTCGTCTTAAAGACGACCAAAGAGTAATAAAAAAGAACAGAATAATATCAGGAGGAGAAATAAGAATATGATGATATCACCGGAAACTTTCAGAAAAATGCATGAAAATGATTCCTTAGAGGAATGCTATAGAATCAGAAGAGAATTAATGGATGATTTGATTGAGTTTGAAGATAATGAATCGGCAAGAGAAGCTTATATGATGCCATCACCAGAAACATTTTATGTTATAAATAATCTCTATCTGATTGAAATTTGCAGACTGATAGAAAAGAAACTCTATGAAGAGGAAGAATAATGATAATTAATTCCTATAAAGATGTGGATTGGTATTATGAATATGCAGGCAGGAAAGTATATGTAAAGCTTAAAAATGGTGAAACATATAGAGGAAGGTGCAAATTTATATCGAAGGATGGGATATTGATATGGACAGAGATATGGTAATTGGCCTTAACTATATCAAAATAGACGACATAAGAGAAATAGAAATACTAGATTAGTAACAAACGAATATACATAGTGGGGAGGTAACCTAATGGCAAAAACTGGATGCAGATGTGGAGCAACTTTATGGAATGGACGTTGTCCAGGGGGAATAAACTGGGATATTTTTCCTTTATGGCAATTTAGCAAAATAGCTTATCAATATCCTGATAAGGAATTATATGATTTGTATGATCTAATTGAAGAATACTATTACGGAGGTTATAGAAAATATGACCTTTGGCTGTGCAAAAGATGCAAGAGAATCCAAATATGGATCGATAATGATAAATCATATGTTGCGTATGAACCAGTAGATTATGATGGCAGTGTTCCTTTAAGAGATATTATTTTGATGGAAGAGTGGGTTGCTTTAAATGACTGGGATTATGAATCAGAATATACCGGTGTTTATATTTTGGAGAACTATTCTTTCAGACCTTATAGATACTTCCTGAACGATGATAAATCAAAAATCTATGTTTATAACAGGGATACAAAACAAATAGAATTTGTCTATGAGGAATATATAAGAGAGATCCAGGAAGGATATTTCAAGGACAGAAAGGGAATTTATCATTACGTTCATGATGAAGATAAATATCTATATGTAGAAGACGGCACAGAAGTAAAGATTGAATACAGAAATGGGGCTTTAAGTGCTGCTGTCTATGGATTTGTGATGGGTGACGCCTTGGGTGTTCCATATGAGTTCAGAGAAAGAGGATCATTCAAATGCGTGGGAATGGATGGATACGGAACTCATAACAAGCCTCCAGGAACATGGTCTGATGATACAGCTTTGATGTTAGCTACATGTATGTCGTTAAAGGAAAATAATCTTAAGGTCAATATAGATGATATGAGAAAGAAATATGAGAATTGGCTGTTTAAAGGAAAATATACAGCTGATGGAGATGTCTTCGATGTCGGATATACGACCAGAAAAGCCTTGATAAATGGATACGGTTCAGCAGCAGAAAACGCAAATGGTAATGGGTCATTAATGAGAATCTTGCCATTGGCATTTACCGATTGTACTGATGATGAGATCAGAGCAGTCAGTGCGATAACTCATGCACATTGGATTGCTCAGGAAGCCTGTGTCATTTACGTTAATCTCATCAGAAGATATATTGGGCAGAACTGGTATGGAGAAACAAAGACACTTAAGGAAATGATATTAGAATTACCGGAATATCCAAAACCGTTTGACAGGCTATGCAAATTGTCAGAATTGAAAGAAGAGGATATAAGGTCCAGTGGTTATGTTGTTGATACACTTGAAGCAGCACTATGGTGTATTCTTCAAGAAAAAAGATATGGTGAGTACGAAGATGTGCTACTAAGAGCTGTTAATCTTGGAGATGATACTGATACTGTTGCAGCAGTTACCGGTGGTTTAGCTGGTTTAGAACATTCCTTTGATTCGTTGCCTGAAGACTGGGTATGGAAGCTGAAGAACAACAAACTAATACAGAATTGTTTATGGTAGTGGAGTATGTTATGTGATGGAAGATAACGATATTACATAAAATTGTTAAATAAACTGTTTTAGAAAGGAATGGATGGAGAACGATGAGGATAAATATAGAAAAATATGTAAAATGGCTGGAACAGCAGGTTGATAAAGAGGCGACACAGCGTGAGATTGCCAGATACAGTGGTTTACTGGATGGTGATCTCCCTAATGATAATGATGATGAATGGTATGAAATACATGATGCAATAAGAGATGTTGCTTATGAAAAAGGATATGTGCTTGAGAATAATTTCAGAGATTTCAAAAACGGTTTTTATCCAATAGGCTTTATTGTCAGAAAGATTGAAGAAAATGACTGCTTGAAAATGCTTGTTGACGGTACAGATTTCAGATTTGGCATTTCATTACCTGAAAGAGATAAAGCTGGAATACACGAAGAGGATCTTTATTATGGGTTTTGGTTTGATGTGTATCTTCATATTTGCAATAAATACTTTTTATATCATAGAAAAAGTGAAATGTTGGATAGTGATGATATAAAATCAATTCTTGAAATGCTTGAAAAGGCTGTAAACAATAAACTTGAAAAGGATGAGGAACTGGGATTCACAGAACCTGATTTGGAAATGATATTTAATAAGTATTCATCAGGTGAACCAAGTGTGGACATTAAGGTATATCTGCCTGACGATGGTGTGTATACTCCCAATCATTATTGTTTTAATTTGTATGGTGATGAGGTGATAAAGTTTTATGAATACCTCAAATCAGCATACAACAAAATAATGAATGAACTAATAATAATTAAATAAACGGGTTCTTTGAAATAGAGAATGCAAAATCTGCATTCTTTTCTTCCCTTAAAAATGAATATGATATATAATAATTAATGAATATGATATATAATATTATACGGGTATTATGAAGGTAAATTTGGCGTTTTGTTTAGTATGTTGCATTGTTCTGACCGGTTGCACAAAACAAGAGGGAAATAGTGAGATGACTGTTAAGTATCGTGCACCAAGGATGTATTGTACTAAGATTTCATACTACAGTAATGAGACACCTGAAATACATAAATACTGTACCTTACAACCAGAAGGTGCGCTTCTTACTTTAGAAGATGAACTGTCAGATGAGGTTGGTACTCATACTGTTAATTACACGGTTTCGGATGGTGAATATAATAACTTCACTGTCGGTACCTTAAGTTATGAAGTTCTCAAGTATATTCCGGCCTGCCCAACAAATGCGACCTATAACGAAAACAACGAAAGATGTGAGTGTAATGATGGTTATGTAAGTATTCATGGTGCTTGCGAATTAAAAGTGACTTGCGATTCAGGATATAAATACAACCAATCAACTAACACCTGTGAGATTCAGCCAATCATTAATCCTGGTGGCAGTCAGCCAGGCGGCAGTAATAATCACGGTTCGGAATACTTCATGTTTACCAGCGGTTATGACATTGATACCGCATACCAAGCCTGTGTGATCAGAGGGAAACAGTTTAACAGTTATTCCTGTGTGCCTTTGAAAAATGATGAAGGGTTATATATCGGCTATAGATTGGACTATTAGTCCATTTATATAGAACATGTAACAGTTAATGCTTGACGACTGTTACATTCAGCAATTTTGGAAGGGAGTAGTATTTTTATGGACAGGATTTGCAAGAGAATCTTGATAGGTGTATTGACCATCCTGCTTTGTCTAGGCGTTATTCCATCAAATGCTTTTTCTTTGTTTGATGTGGTAAAGGCCGATGCACTGTCAGATGACAAGAGCAATACACTTACACTTACAATGCAGATAACCAAGGATAAGGAGTTATGTGACATTGCAAAAAACACCTTCTCTTTAGAAGGTGCAGAGTTCACTTTATATGATGAAAGTGGAAATGCCGTTGGCAAGTTCATCACAGATGCATCTGGTGTAGGACATGTAGGTTCATTAAACGGTCCAACTGTAATGGATAACATTCCGGACGGTACTTTCACTTTAAAGAACACAGTCATCGCCAAGGGGTTTAAGAAAGTCGATGATCAGAGTTATATGTTCAAGAGTGCAGTACAGTTACCGGAAACGATCACTGTTGAGACTTTGACATATCTGTATGGCTACGATTCCAGTGGCTCGCTGTTTGATAATAACCAGTATATCTTATGGCGTACCGATGCTGGCTTAGGTGTATTTGAATGTGGTATTGATGATGTTAATGCTCCATCATCAATTGCTCCTAAGGCATCAGGCTGGGGTTCTCATACTATTTCAACGGAAGATATGAAGGTATTGGAGCGTGATGGTTCAGCCAAGGTAGAACTGATATATAAGATCTTATACTATGGAAACCATGGCCCTGAGCAGTGGAGCGGGTTCTCTTCTTCCTCAACAGGAAGAGCTCCATTCCCATCAAGAGCAGATTATGGTGCAAGTGATTATCCAATGTATTCAGGTACAACGGAAACAGAAAGAAGAGCAGCTTACATCACTCATGCCGTCTTATCAGAAGCCTGGGGTAAGGCATCTGCAAGTTACAGAGCCCAGCAGGCTGGTGTTTCAGCCTTCAGAAGTTATGTCAATTCTGCCGCTGCTGCACCAGAGAACTTTGTTGTTTACTGGTGGGATCATTATTCTAAGACTGGTAATCAGGACATGTTCTTTGCTTCTGAAATGCCGGATGTTAAATATGATCACAAGGCCGCTGCAGTTGATGTAATTCCTGAGTTTGACCCTATCAGCGTTATGTTAACAAAAGAAGGGAACAAGGAAAAAGTCGGTGGCGTGCAGTTTACAATGAAGTACTACGATGGCGAATATGCAACATTTGATGCTGCATCAGCTAATACACCGGTAAGAACATGGGTATTTGAAACTAAGGCAAATGGCCAGTTAAGATATGAAGACAGCTTTAAGGTTTCTGGAGACGATTTATTTAGAAACAGCGATGGAATGTATGTTTTATTACCAGGCACTTATACATTAGAAGAAACAAAGGTAGATACATCCAAATATGTTGTTTCTGAACCAATGTTAATTAAGGCGGCAGACGATATCGTTCTATATACAGGTGATGGGAAAACGGTCTTAAGCAGAAGTTTATCTCAGGAAACAACCGATGGATATTTATTGGAAGAAACAGGAACTGCTACGGTGTATGTTTATAAGCAGTCTACGGATACCGAATTTGAAAAGGATAACCCATTAACTGGTGCCGAATATACATTCTATACTGATGAAGGATGTACTACTGTAGCTAAAGTATATGATCCTGATAATTCTGCTCCAGCAGATGCAGTTGTAACGATCAGTACTGATGGCTATTCTAATAGGATCGTTGTGATTCCAGGCCAGTACTGGGTAAAGGAAACAAAACCAGCACCTAACTATGAACTTGATGAAACTGTCTATCCACTTACCGCAGAAGGATATGCAGAGATCAAAGCAGATTCAAAAGATGCACCGTCAACCGGCACACTTGTTATCACCAAAAAGACAACTGATACAGCATATCTGGAAGTACATTCATTAGAAGGTGCTGAATACACTATATATAAAAATAATGATAATGGTTCATTAACTGGAGAAGTAACCAAGTTAAAGGTCAAGACCAACGGCACAACAGATCCTTACACTTTAAATGTTGGAACATATTATGTTAAGGAAACAGGTGTACCTGCCGGATACGAACTGGATGAAGACATCAAAACAGTTACTATAAGCAGAAATGAAAATACACCTGTTGAATCTACAGATGCGCCAGCTAATGGCTATGTCAAGGTAAAGAAAGCATTGTCACAGGACAGTGAACTTGTAGAGATAGCCAGACAATACTATTCTCTGGAGGGTACGGTATTCAACATCTTCACAGATGCTGCATGTACTTCGTTAGCCAAGGATGTCGGTGGTAATGATGCGGTATTAACAGTAGATGAGAATAACGATACAAATACGGTCGAACTTAAAGCAGGCATATATTGGATCAAAGAAATGTCCACAACTGACGGTTATTATTTAAATGATGAACCTGTTGAGGTGAATGTCGTTGCCGGCAGTGAAGTAAAGGAAGTAGAGATTCAAAACAAGCCAAAGTTTGACATCGTAGATCTTCTGTTATTAAAGCTTGATGAGGAAGATAACCCACAGAAGAATGTTGAGTTTAAGGTAACATACTACACAGATCAATTGGATCTTGCTGAAAGCGAAAGCGCTGAACCTGTCAGAAGCTGGACATTAAAGACAGATGATCAGGCTTTAACCAAGGGACAGTTGAAATTTGATAACGATCATAAGGTATCTGGAGATGAGCTATTCATTGATGCAGATGGTAATTATGTCTTATTGCCAGGTTCATATCGTTTCGAAGAAACAAAACCAAATACAGGATATGCTACCTGTGATCCATTTGTCATAAATCTGAAGATAGAGGATATCACAGGTCAGAAACAGGCCTTTAATAACCCTGTCGTTAAGGATGAATTACAGACCATTAAACTGGTTTTGCAGAAAATAGATTCAGAAACCGGTGAGGCAACGCCACAGGGACAGGGCTCATTTGAGAATGCTGAGTTCAAGGTTGAGTATTGGAACCCTCTTACTTCCCAATGGGAAGATAACGGTACAATGATGACTGATGCAGAAGGAACGGCTGTAAAAACAGGCTTAAAGCCGGGAACTTATCAGCTGACTGAGATAGTGGCACCAAAAGGTTATCTTAAGCTTGAAGAACCATTTGAATTGAAACTTGGTATTACTGAACCATTGGTAAGGGAGGTAGTTCATCAGACAGAAGTAAAGGAAGATGTTACTACTGTTCAGATTATCAAGATAACAGTAGATGAAGAAGGTAATACATTACCCCTGAAAGGGGCAACACTGCTGTTAAAGGATTCAGCGGGAGAAGTCGTAGAAGAATGGGTAACTGATGGTGAACCACACGTCCTAAAGGGACTGGCTGTTGGTGAAACATATACGATCAGAGAAGAAAAGGAACTGGAAGGTTACTTGCCATTAGAACAGGATGTAACATTTACCGTTGAGGAAACTGCAGAAGTACAGTCATTTACAGTTTACAATGAGCCAAAGCCGGAGATCCATACTACTGCAACAAGTGAAGATGGCGACAAGATCCTATTAGGAGATAAAAACCAGACTATCATCGATACAGTAAAGCTGGATAAGTTAAGTGTTGGTAAGAAATACCAGGTTAAAGGCCAATTAGTAGATGCTGTTGATGAAACAAAGGTTCTTGCATCTGCTGAATCAGAGGAGTTTACAGCTACAGCATCATCAATGGAAATATCCATTAGATTTGAAAATGTGGATCTAAGTGAATATGTTGGTCAGTCAGTAGTTGTATTTGAAGATCTATATAAAAACGGTAAGGCGATTGCAACACATCATGACCTGCTGGATAAAGATCAGACCATCGATATTCCAGAAGCTAAAACAAAAGCCGTGGATAAGGCTGATGGCGACAACGTGATCTTGAACAGTGGCGAACAGACGATTGTTGACACAGTAACTTATAAGAATCTTACAGTCGGTAATATCTATAAATTCAAGGCCACGTTAGTTAATGAGAATGGTGAACCATTTAAAGATGAAAACGGTAACCAGATCACTGGTGAAAGAAACATCATGATTAATGAGCCTAGTGGCGAAGTTGATGTTGAGATCAGATTTGATGGTAAATTACTTGAAGGCGAAACCATTGTGGTATTTGAGGATGTTTACAAAAATAATAAACTTGTCGCTGTCCATCATGATGTAAATGATAAGGATCAGACAGTTGTGGTTCCAGAAGTAAGGACAACGGCATCAATCATCACTGATGGTGAGAAATCAGATAATACCTTTAGCATCACTGACGTTGTTGAATATAAGAATCTTGAAGTAGGCAAGGAATATACCGTTAAGGGTATCCTGATGGAACAAGATGAAGAAGGTAACGAAAAGGCCTTGTTGGATAAAGATGGTAAGGAGATCGTAAGTGAAACAACTTTTGTTGCTCCAAGCAAGGAAGGAAAAACAGAAGTTACATTTAAGGTTGAAGGTTATAAGGCAGCAAACAAGAAGACCGTTGTCTTTGAGACCTTATATGAAGGTGAAAACAAAGTAGCCATCCATGCTGATATCAATGATGAGAACCAGACTGTCATCATCCCAGGACTAAACTTCTGGGTAGCAGTAGTAAAGGCTGATGCAGCAGATGAGACGAAATTGTTAAAGAATTGTGAGATAACGATTTTCAATGCTGACGGCACTATTGCAAAAGATGTAAATGGTAATGATGCAGTAGGTATAACAGACGGTAAGGGCAATATCGTATTTGAATTATTCTGGAGTGAGGAAGGATACTACGCTAAAGAGACAAAGGCACCTTTAGGCTACAGGATGAATGAAAATAAGTTTGAGGTAAAACTTGCTGAAGATTACGACTATGCTGAAAGCAATCCAATCATCATTCATGTTAATGATGAAGCTGCACCGGCAGTAAATACTGGTGACAATAGCAATTTATATGGTTATATGACAATGCTGTTAGTTTCAGATGCATGTCTGATTGCAGTACTGGCGTATATAAAGAATAAGCGTTTCTCCATAAATGCTTAGGAAAACCTTGCGAGGGGCACTTTCCTATGGTGCTCCTCCTCCCCTTTCCAAAATTAAACAGGAGGCAGTTATATGAGCGAGACAAAGGAAAATAGAAAGAGAAAGAAGATATTGCTGATACTATTCATTTTATTAGTAGCAGGTCTTTTGTTTTTCGTAATCATGAAAATGAATGGCCATCCTGATGAAAATATTAAAAATGAATCGGTAAAGCCGACTACAACGGTCAAACAGAAGGAAGTTTCAATAGTGGCAGGACAGGATTATGATCCTGAAAGTAATCTCACCATAGGAAAGGAAGATACTGTCTTCATCGATACCGATCTTAATACTACCAAAGCCGGTGAATATAAGGTCAAAGCTGAAGTAACAAGCAAAAGCGGTGAAAAGGAAGAGGTCACATATACGGTCATAGTCAAGATGCCCGAATCAGAAAAAGGCTGTTCATTGGTATATGTTGTTGATAAGGAAGCATGGAGTGAAGAAGTTTGGAAAGTAGACAAGCCGGCAGTAGAAGCAGTAACTGAGCAAAGGTATGTAAAAGACAAAGACGCCGTAAAAGAACAGTCGCACTATGAAGATGTCTGGGTGGATGAAACAGGGCATTATGAGCAGGTTCTTATAAAGGAAGCAGTAGCAGAGCAGGGTCATTATGAAACTGTTCATCATGATGCTGTCACTCATGAAGAGCCGATTTATGAAACTGTAACTGTCTATTGGTTCGAATTTGATGATGGAACCTATTTCGAAAGGACAGGTATAACAGGCTCAGAGGCAAATGATGTATTTGGTAATTATTGTGATGAGTATGGCACTACAGGACATTATGGCAACAGGTACGACAATATTCAGACAGGATCAACTACGGTAGTAGGTTCAGAAGCATATGATGAACAAGTATATGTAGTGGATGTTCCTGGTCAGGAAGCCATCTATGAGCAGAAATGGGTAGTAGATGCAGAAGGTCACTATGAAAAGCAGAAAGTGATAGATGTAGAAGCCCAGCAAGAACAGGGTCACTATGAGACTGTGATAATAAAGGACGCCGAACCTGAGCAAGGTCATTATGAGACCGTTATTCACCCCGAAGAGGGGCATTATGAAGAAGCACAAGGGTGCTAGTAATCTTTGATAAATACAATTAGATAGCATAACATTTTTGATCATTACGTTTTGTAAAAACATTTTAGTATGCACAAAATTGTTCATATAAGGAGGCAATAATGAGCAATAAGTATGCGTATGTTAGGGTTTCTCACGTAGATCAGAATGAAGCGAGACAGCTAATTGCGATTGAAGAATTGGATATACCTGCGAAAAATATATTCATGGATAAACAGTCAGGCAAAGACTTCAATCGCCCTGAGTATCAGCGAATGGTAAGAAGACTACGGAAAGATGACATTCTTTATGTTAAAAGCATTGATCGTCTTGGCCGTAATTATAATGAGATCCTGGAACAATGGCGGATATTGACCAAGGATAAGGGAGTCGATATCGTCGTTCTAGATATGCCTTTGCTTGATACCAGAAAAGACAAGAATCTGTTAGGAACATTTATCAGTGATATGGTGCTGCAACTGTTATCATTCGTTGCAGAGAATGAAAGGTCAAACATCAAACAGCGGCAGGCTGAAGGCATCGCTGCTGCCAAAGCCAGAGGTGTGAGATTTGGCCGCCCGCAGATACCCCTCCCTGATAATTTTGTTGAAGCATACGAACTATGGAACAGCAAGCAGATAAGTAGCCAACAGGCTGGAATGATGTGTGGTTTGGCCAAGACGACGTTCTTTACCAAAGCCAGACAGTATGCTTTAAAACAGAAATACGATTCTTAAAATCCTACTTTTTGGAACAGAGAATATAACATACGTTATTGCTCATTATTTACATTTTTCTGTCTAAAAATAGTGGATAAACATATTATTTCGTTTCATTTAAATATCGTGGCCCCTACAAATAATTGAATTCTAAAAAGTAGACGTTTTCGTCTGGGAGGTAGTAATGAGAGAATTCGATAATAACTGCAGGGAGTTTATTACATCTCTGTTTGTCGTGAAAAACGAGGAAGAAATCAGAGAAATTCTATCTGAAATGACCGAAGAGGAGTTAGTAACATACATCAGACAATTAGTAAAAAATGATATAGCGAATACGAAACTGTTCATCTTAAAAACCTTTGCAACATATACAGATGAATCATCAGCAATGTCGGCAGGTGAAATTTCTGAAGAGCTAAGCCGCACTTATGACATCTACTGTGATGAAAAGAGCACAGTCATAGTCATAAACCATAACATGGATAAGGGCTATGTGAAAGAGGCAATAAGTAAAGGTCACAAAGCCTATTACCTTACTGAAAGTAAATATCAGGATTATATGGATGATATCGTCAGAGTATTTGTCAGTAATGGTATGAGTAGGAGCGATGCAGATGAATTTGTATCAAGGGTGCTATGTGAAGAATAGAACAGTTTGAAATAATAACGAGAAAGAGGTCGGAATATGGAAAGAATTACGGTAATGTTAATGGTTATGTTAGCTAAGACAGACATTGGTAACGCTGTCGATTCCCTATGGAACAGTATTTATCAGGTCATAAAGGAAGTCGGTGGAACCTTGGCCATTGCAACATTTGTCTGCAGTGCATTCTACTACTTCATCTTGGGTACTTCTAAGAACTCACTTGAGACAGCCAAAAGAGTAATGGTCGGTGCTGCTGTGGGTATTATCATCATCTATCTGGGTCCGGTCGTTATCCAGACGATCATAAGTGTAGTATCAGGACTTTAGATAATCACGAATTGGGGTATGAGCAGGGGATCTCCTGCTCTTTTTTGGAGGTGAAAGTATGGCTGCCTTAGTTATATCAGTGGTATATGCCTTAATGTCTACACTGGCGAGCTTGTTCAATGCTGCAGCGATCCATGGAATGTTAGTAATCATGGATAATGATATGTTGAAGATATCAGCAAGTGGGAACGTCATGAAGATACTAGACGATGTTTTTGTTAGCTCAAACATCTTAACCAAAGGGATAAGTGCAAATATCTCAGCTGTTATCATGACAGTATCTTATTCATTAATAATATTGCTGATGCTAGTAGAAACTATATCTTCGATGATAAACAGTGCCCAGGGTGAGGCGGCAGAAAATCCGATAAAGATTCTCGTCAGAGGTATTATAACAATTTTCCTAGAGTTTCTGATCTTTGGTAACCCGTTTAAAACTGACAACAGCAGTTTATTTGCTGGAGGTGGATTATTAATGCAGGCAGGCAACTGGATGGCTAATGTGCTTGCACCTTTTGGCAATGACATCGATAAGATAAACAGCACAGTTGGAGCAATAAGTTTCAGCCCTACTGTATCACCTGTAGAAACTATTGTGTTATTGGTTCTTTCATTCGCCTTGTTTAAGGGAGCATTAGAGGCAGGAGTAGTGTTTGTAGAAAGGTGGCTGACCTTTGCCTTATCAGCCCTTTTTGGGCCAATAGCGATTGCCATGAATGTATCAACTAAGACGGGCCAGTCATTTTCCAAGTGGCTGACATCCATATTGTCACAATTACTGACCATATTCATATCCATGTTGATACTGAACTTTTTCATTTCATCATTATGGGCTCAGTCAGAAACTGTGGCAGTATTCAATTCTGCCGCCTTATTCAAATATGCTATTTCCATTTCTTTACTGGCATTGTTCAAGAACTCGGAAAAGATTCTGAATTCATATGGCATATTTACGATAGCCACTAAGGACAGCGCAAAGGAAATAGCAGCTGGAGCTAAAACAGTAACGGGGTTTGGTATGAGTGCCTTTAAGGTAGTGACCAGCGGAAAACTAAAAGGATATCCGGCAGCAAGCCGATCATCAGTTGCCAAAGGCATGACTGACATGATCAACCCATTCACCAAATACTATACCAGTAGGCAAGGTACTACTGTTTCATCATCTTCAAAGGGATATTCATCCAATAACAGTAGTGAGAATCTCACCTCTTCCCTGTTAAATACACAAGTGAGCAGTAATCCTGCTTCCAGACTGTCAGATGCATTATCTGCAAGCGGTAATGCTGTAAGTATGCAGGATGTAATGTCAATAATGGGTAAAAACAATGCGTCTCAGATAAATGAACAGTATCGTAACATTTCACCGGTAGCCAAGTCGTTTACAACTGACAGCGGTAAAAAGGGTGTGTTGTTTACAGCTGAAAGTACTGTGGATGGTTCCAGAAAGGTATTGTCATTAACAATGGGTGATTCTCTTGAACATAGTGATAATATCAGGACATTCAATACACTGAACAGTCCTGCTTCATACAGCTGTTCAGACAGTTCAGCCATAAAAGTGGATAATGGTAAAACAGAAAGTTTCATTCAGGAAATATCATCTGTAAAACCTTTAAGTGAAACAGCATTCTATAAAAACGAGCAGCTTAGTTCTGCTTTTGGTGGGAATTACACCAGATATGCAGATTCCTTAAAACATAATAGTGAGGCTTGCGCATCAATACAGCAGTATCTGGACAATCCAGAGTATAGTGATTCACAGATATCATCGTGGTCAGCTAGTTTGAATTTAGAACTTACAGATGCTGTATCCAAACATATAAACACAGAAAATGAAACGATAAGAATATTAAAAGACATGGGAATAAATGATCTGGCCCAGTATGACAGTAGACTAGATTCTTCTGTTAACATTAACAGACCAGATACTTTCAGTAATGAAGAATTATATAAGGGCTTAGGAGTGAAAAATCCAGGTTCTAAGGACAGATAAAATGAGCCAGGAAGATAATCAAATAGAAGTAAAAAAAGGCCAGAAAATGGTCGAAAAGGCTGGTAAAGTAGTTATCCATAAGACCATCACAGCATTAGTTGGTGATGGTTTTATGGCGTTAGTGTCATCAGTTTTATTACCGTTAGTAATAATAGTCATATTATTATGTATTATTCCTGCCGTCATATTTTCCAGTCAGTATGTATTTAACGATTCAGGAGATGTGTCTCAAAATATAGAAAACAACATCACTGAAGCTGTGATAGATGCTTATAAATCGTCTATTTCTTCCTACAGTACCAAAAGCATGATTGTAAACCAGCTGAATGTTAATTATTCATGTAATGGTACAACAGATGATCTGTTACGAAATGATGATGGTTCTTACTATTACAAAACTGATCGTTGCGAAATAATAATAAATTTCACACCTGATGTTAATACCGTTAGCCGGTCCATTGCGGCATATGTTACGGCTGTGGATGGAACACTGGCCTATTATGAAGATAATCCTTCTAAGATTGATAGTCACATAGTAACAGATGGTGAAGGAAACATTTCAGGATATGATACCAGTGATTTATCGGATATAAATGATATGTCTCTATATTTTGATAAGTCAGAAGATGGTAGTGTCAGTGCAAATCTGGCAGAAGGTATCAGGGATTATATCCAATCATCTGTAAACGTGACTTTTATGGATGGCGCTTCGGAAGAATATGCTGAACAGATAAGTCATTCATCTACTGATTTCTTCAGCATAGAGGATGATCATTCCTTATGGCTGGACAATGCAATTCAGCATGCACGGATACCGCATCAGGAGAATGTATGTTACTTAATCAGAGATATACAAACAGATGAGGAGAAAAGAGAGATAGTTGACTATTCATATTGCGAGAATGACGATGTTCATTACCAGAAAGAAGAAGAGACCATATATTTATATGGATATAAAGGAAATGTGATTACACCGGTAAACTATGATGCTACTTCATATAAAAAAGATGAGCTAGAGGCATTATCTGAAAAACTCGTCAGCAAGGGTGGTAGATGCATCTTCAATTACAATAATGAAACGGGTTTTGTTGGCACAGATGAATGTAATAATGAAGAAGCGGATATAGCTGTAAGCCAGGTTTTATATAACTACTATGCCAGTTCCTTACAGTATTTTGGGTTGGCTGATGATGACTTTTATGCAAGTTATATAAGTGGTAATCCTGGTTATTCCGGAGAGGCAGCATATTTAGGTGGGCTAGACTATAAACTATATGCTGGCAAGACTTTTATGATGAATTCAGCAGTAGGAAATATGATCTGGAGTCATGCCAGAAACTTACATGCGCAGGGTAAGATACATGGGTCAACCACAGATCCGATCGGTGGATGCACTTTCTTTGCACAAATGTGGTTTTATGACCATTATGGTTATAATCAATCAGGTAATGGACCATCTGGTAATGGTAAGCAATGGGCTGAAATATTAATAGAAACATATCCTGATAAGTTTGAAAGAGGAAGTGGCCCTGCACCTGGTGGCGTGGTATCCATTGATTATGGCAGATATGGACATATCGTGTGTATTGATGCAGTAGATTATGAAACAGGTACGGTTACATATTCAGAAGGTAATTATGATGGGAAAGGGTCGATAAGGATAATGAATACTATCTCATTAGCAGATTTCTATAAGAAGTGGAAGGGTATATATATTTATACGAACAAAAAATAGAAAATCCAGAAATGTGCACATTTCTGGATTACCTTTCTTCATGACTATTTTAGCATAAAACCGCATAAAAAGACTACGGT
>JAFUCG010000020.1 GCA_017459795.1 Erysipelotrichaceae bacterium
TCAGATATACTGCCAGAGCCTTGGCTGAAAATGAGGAAGGTAAGTTTGGCTTTCTGCATATTGTCGGTGAGGATTATTTTGGGGTAAGAGATCATTTGGAGACATGTGGTGGCGGCATGGAGGAAAACGAAACGCTTAACACCACCATGAAAAGGGAAATCATGGAAGAGTTAGGCTGCAAGGTTAAGGAAATGGAATACATCGGGACAATCGTAGACACCTATAATCTGATAGGCAGAATAACTTATTCATCATTCTTCCATTGCAAAATCGATTCTCATTTTGAGGAAACCAACCGTACAGAGGAGGAAAAGATCCTGATCAGGGAAATTGTCTGGCTTGATCCATTGGAAGCACTGGACTGGTTAGAAAACAGGCATTTCAGCAAGGTGGACGTAATTGTTCAAAGACGTGATGCCTTGGCCTTGAGATATTACCTTCAGAACTATACAGATTTATTAAAATAGAACACTTAGCCGGTACAAACCGGCTTTTTGTGTTTTCTTAAGAGAAATGAAGCTGTTAGCCTATGCTTACACAAATGTGTAATGTTACAATTGTGATAGAAAGACATGAATATAGAGGATTTAAAATGAGCAGATTATCAATTAGAACCAAGAGCGAAGCTCAGGCGCTGGTTGATTCGATGTATGCCGGGATGGAAAGACGAATTGTCTCCAGCCCTAATGGTCTATGTCCAATCGACATAACGCTTAACTTCGTTCGTCTGTGTCAGGCCCAATCCTGTGGAAAATGTACTCCATGCCGCATTGGATTAGGCAAATTAGCAGCCTTACTTGAACAGGTGCTGGATGGTAAGGCTGATTACGGTACCCTGGATATCATTAAGGAAACCGCCGCTAGCATCGTTGACTCAGCTGACTGTGCAATCGGCTTTAATGCCGCTCAGCTGGTTCTTAATGGCATGGCGGGTTTTGAAGATGATTTCAAGGCCCACATTGAGCACCATACCTGTCTGGCATATCACGTAAACAACGTGCCTTGTGTCAGCTTATGTCCGGCTGGAGTTGACGTACCTGGCTACATCCAGTTAGTCAATGAAGGCAGATATGATGATGCCGTAAGACTCATCAGAAAAGACAATCCAATGCCAACTTCCTGTGCTTACATCTGTGAGCATCCTTGTGAAGAAAGATGCCGCAGGGGCATGGTAGACAATCCAATCAATATCAGAGGCTTAAAGAAGTTTGCGGTCAATAATGCCGGCAAGGTTCCTAATCCTCCGAATGCTGAAAGTACAGGTAAGAAGATTGCCGTTATCGGTGGCGGTCCTAGCGGCTTGTCAGCTGCCTACTATCTGACCCTGATGGGCCATAAGGCTACTATTTATGAATCTCATAAGCAGTTAGGCGGCATGTTAAGATATGGCATTCCTTCATACCGTTTCCCTAGAGAAAAACTGGATGAAGAGATCAAGTCCATCTTATCAACCGGCATTGAAGTTCATACTGAAACAACCATCGGTAAGGACATTACTTTTGAACAGCTGAAGCAGCAGTATGATGCCTTATACATTGCCATCGGTGCCCAGACAGACCGTAAGGTCGGCATTGAAGGTGAAGACGCAGTCAATGTCATTTCTGCCGTCGACATGCTAAGAGGCATTGGCGATAATAACATGCCTGATTTCAGCGGTAAGAAAGTAGTCGTCATCGGTGGCGGTAACGTTGCGATGGACGTCAACAGAAGCTCAATCAGATTAAATGCCGAAAAGGTAACCTGTGTATACAGACGCCGTCAGGCAGACATGACAGCTTTAGCTGAAGAAGTAGAAGGTGCCTTGGCTGAAGGTGTTGAATTAATGACAATGATGGCTCCTGTCAGAGTTGAAAAGAACGATAAGAATGAAGCCGTTGCCTTGTGGGTTAAGCCACAGATATCTGATTTGTTTGACAGAGGCGGCAGACCATCTCCGGTAAACTCTGAGGAAGATGAAGTAAGAATCCCGGCTGATCTGATCATCATGGTCGTTGGCCAGGGCATTGGAAGCCGTCACTTTGAAGAAGGTGGCATTAAGATCAAGCGTGGAAGCATCTTAACTGGTGAGGATACACGTGTCGCTGGGGATAAGGTATTCTCTGGCGGTGACTGTGTTACCGGCCCAGCCACAGCCATCAGAGCCATTGCGGCTGGTAAGGTTGCGGCAGCCAACATTGATGAATTTCTAGGTTATCATCATGAAATAAGCGTTGATGTCAAACTGCCTTTACCAAAGATCGCAAGTGTAAAACCACGGGGCAGAATCAACATTACCGAAAGAGAAGCAAACGAACGCAAGAAAGACTTCTTATGCGTTGAAAATGAAATGACCTGTCAGCAGGCTCAGGTCGAATCATCAAGATGCCTGCATTGTGACTATTATGGTTACGGCAGTTTGAAGGGAGGCAGGGAACATAAATGGTAAATCTTACAATTGACGGCTTCCAGGTAAGTGTTAAGGAAGGCACTACCATCTTGGAAGCAGCTAAGAAAGTTAACATCGACATTCCTACACTCTGTTACTTCAAGGAATTAAATGAGATTTCTGCCTGCCGTATCTGTGTCATAGAAGCAGAAAATCATGAAAGACTGTTACCGGCATGTACGGCCCTGGCTGAAGAAGGAATGGTAGTTCATACCAATTCCCGCAGAGCCGTAAAAGCCAGAAAAAACAATCTGGCCATGATCCTTTCTCAGCATGATGGTGACTGTACATTATGTGTCAGAAGCGGCAACTGTAAGTTACAGGAATTATCCGAAGACTTTAACATGCTGGAAAACCCATATCCAAAGGATGTCAGAGAAAACAGCTGGGATACAAACAATTATCTGATCCGTAAGGACAGTAAGTGCATCAAGTGCATGCGCTGTATCCAGGTCTGTGAAAAGGTACAGACTCTTAATATCTGGGACGTTGTCGGCTCAGGCAGCCGCGTCAACGTTGGCGTTTCATTAAACAGAGCCTTTAATGACGCAGACTGTGCCTTGTGTGGCCAGTGCATTACCCATTGCCCAGTCGGTGCCTTAAGTGCCAGAGACGATACCGAAAAGGTAGAAGAATTCATCTTTGATTCAGAGATCATCACCGTTGCTCAGGTCGCCCCAGCCGTCAGAAGTGCATGGGCTGAAGGATTTGATGTAGCAAGTTCAAAGGCTACTCCTGGCCACATGGCTACGGCAATGAGAAGATTAGGCTTTGACTATGTATTTGATACAAACTTCTCCGCTGACCTAACCATCATGGAAGAAGGCAGTGAGTTCATTGAAAGATTCACCCATAGGGACGAATATAGCTGGCCAATGTTTACTTCATGTTGTCCAGGCTGGGTAAGATTCATCAAGTCCCAGTATCCTGACTATGTAGATAATCTTTCTACTGCCAAAAGCCCGCAGCAGATGTTTGGTGCAACAGCCAAGAGCTACTTTGCGGAAAGGATCGGCGTTGACCCACATAAGATCAGAGTTGTTTCAATCATGCCTTGCGTAGCCAAGAAGAGTGAATGTGATCAGCCTAACCAGAATGATGCCTGTGGTGATAAGGATGTTGATATCGTATTGACAACCAGAGAATTTGCCAGAATGCTGAAGAGTCATCACATTGATCCTGGTAAACTGGAACCAAGTGAATTTGATTCACCATTAGGTACCGGTACCGGTGCAGCCGTAATATTCGGTGCAACAGGTGGCGTTATGGACGCAGCCTTAAGAAGTGCCTATTATTTGGTAACAGGTAAGAATCCTGACGCTGACAGCTTCAAGGCCGTAAGAGGCATCAAGGGCTGGAAGGAAGCTGAATTTGCCATTCCTGGTGCAGGTACTGTCAAGGTAGCTGTTGCCAGTGGCTTAGGCAATACCAGAAAGCTGATGGAAGCCCTGAAGAAGGGTGAAGTTGATTATGACTTCGTTGAAATTATGGCCTGTCCTGGCGGATGCGCTGGCGGTGGCGGTCAGCCAATTCACGATGGTGAAGAGTTAGCTGATAACAGAGGCAAGATCCTATGGAATCTGGATAAGAATGCCAAGATCAGATATTCTCACGAGAATCCGGAAATACTGACTCTTTACAAGGAATATCTTGGTAAGCCATTATCCGAAAAGTCACATCATCTGTTACATACTGACCACCATGGCTGGGATATGCCGTTAAGTCCAAAACTTAAAAAATAGTATTGTAATACGGGAATTAATGTTATAAGATGTTTTTGTTAAGCAGCAGCTTAACTGATACATTTCAAGATGAGGATCAACCGGAGCAGAGCATTTTTTAATAATGCTGCTGTACGGATGGTCCTTTTTTGTGACCGGGGAGGTATTGAAATGTATTATCAAATCAAGGTTCTGAAGGGCAGAAACGCTGCTGTTCAGAAGAAAATCGAACTTGTCTTCGGTAAGAAGATAACAAGTGGAACACATTTAATGTTCCGCAAGTCAAACTGCGAGATCGTAGTCAGAAACTACAGTTTGAATGCTGGAACTCTGGAATTTGAGATTTCTGACAGGAGTCAGGCTGAAATGCTGGCCGCTTCCTTCAGTAAGCTCTTAAAGGGAACCAGTGTCTTACTGGCAACAGTTCAGCCAGTCAGATGGTTCAGCGAACTGGAAGTAAAGGAATACCGAGACGGTAAGCTCAGAAATGTGCTTACCGGAAGAGGTACAAAACTCTCAACAACCTATGAATTAATTGATACCTACAGGCTTCATCGGCAACTGTCTGATTAGTCAGACAGTTGCTAAAAAGGGGGACACACTATATAATGAATTCAGGAAAAGCCTTTAGGTAAATAGTCAACCCATATGTGAGAGTTGACAAGAAAAAGATCTTTGAAAAAAGCGCATGACGAAAAGAACTTTTGAGAAATCAAAAGTCGAAAGAAATGAGTCTAGACAGAGCGGCTGTCCAGATGA